>JAKQNL010000032.1 GCA_029565815.1 Spirochaetota bacterium
CTCGTGGGTTCGCTTACAGCCCAGAGCATACCCCATGGCCAAAAAGCCATAGCGGTACCATAGAGCTTGGCATGTCTATAGCCGACATCGCTGCCATGGCAAGGAGCGGGTCCAGCGCCCAGCTGCAAGGGCGAGCCTTCCTCATTATGGGTACCCTGGCCAAACCAGCCGTGGACGAAGAAGCGCCTGTTTTAACTGCCGTAGCGGCTCTCCAGCAAGGCATTTGGGAAAGCAGTAGCTCCATAAAGCTTGCCATGGTACAGCTGCGTTTCCAAGGGGATCAGTTTGCAGAGTTCCTGACCTCCGCCCGCGGGCTTAGGGTGGTCGTCATCATCGATATGCCGACGCTGGTAGAGATTCCCGGTATCGGCCAGGTAGTCAGCTTTCGGGTGCTGTCCATACAGGCTGTAGAATAGCGAACGTGATACGTGTTACGAAGCTTTGGGATACTGTGGCAAGATTCCATACTCCCTGCTCTTGCTAGCCAGGCGGCTAAACACAACATGGCATAGCGGCTACTTCAGGTGAGCTCAAAAACTTCAGTTGTTAGCACTCATCATGAGGCATTCATCATCCCAAAGCTTCATGACACTACAGAAGCATCCTTTGCAGACCGCCCCAGGAGCTGTCTCCTCCGGTTTCTATGTATTCGTAACCGATACCGACAGTATTTCCGGACAACACGTGTGCCCTTATGACCGTGTTGCGCAATTCCCGTACATTGCCCGGCCAGTGCCAAGCCTGCAGTTTGTCTATCGCCGCGGCATGCAGATATTTAGCTCCGGGCAAAGCGCCTAAAAACGATTCTGCCAGTTCCGGTATGTCTTCCGGGTGGGCCCGGAGAGGCGGCATGTGCAGCACCAGGGTGTTAATCCTGTTCAGCAGGTCGGGACGGAAGCGGCCTGTTTCGCCGTATAAACGCGCGTTGGTAGCAGAAAGCAAACGAATATCGTACGTTTTTGGGTTGAGCGAACCCAAACGGCTAGCCTGCCTGGACTCCAGGGTGCGCAACAGTTTTGCCTGCACGCTATAGGGTAACTCTCCAACCTCATCAAGGAATAAGGTGCCTCCGTTTGCCTGCTCGAACAGCCCTTTGCGCTCAGTAGCGCCGGTGAAAGCGCCGCGTACCGTTCCAAACAGCTCGCTTTCCGCTAAAGCCTCCGGGATGGATGCGCAGTCCATTGCCTGGAATCTGCGAGCGCTCCTGGCCGACAGCCGGTGTATTTCGCCTGCTGCCAGCTCTTTACCCGTGCCCGTTTCCCCCAAAATGAGCACCGGCGCGTCGGAGCGCGCATACAGCGCTATCTTTTCTCGGGTTTGGGCCATAGCGGCAGAGCTGCCCACAATCGATACATGCGCCGAAGACTGTTTGTTGCAGGGACAGACCGCCTGGGCTAGGCTTCCGTACTGGCCGCCGGCCTGGCATACAGCCCGAGCTCTGGCCTTACGCACCGCGGATTCCAGGTATTCTGGCACATAGGGTTTGGACACGAATCCGCTTGCGCCATCGCGCATGGAACGGTAGGCCGGCTCTGCGTCGTCCATGGCGGCTGCGCACACAAGCGCTGCCGGACCGGCAGCGGCAACCAAGCGCCCAAGCTGTGGCTGGCCGGAACCTTCCTTAACGCAATCCATGTCGGCAAGTACCACGTCGAAGCCTGCCGAAGACAACAGGGAACATGCTTCGGCTAGACCATCCACACAGTGAACCTCATAGCGGCCGGCAAACAGGGCTTCTACAAGCCTGCGGGAACCGGCGTCGGTGTCAACCACGAGCATCCGCTTCATGTACGCATGATAAACCCGCTTTGCGCGCTACGTCCAAAGGTTTTACGGTTGCGCCATTGCGTTCTTTCCGTTATTCTTAATGCCATAGGTTCGACTATCGATGTGTGCGGCGCGTACAGGGCGTTGTCGGGCGTTTGTACCAGCTCTGTCGGGAACCCTGTAATTCATTAAGTTAGAGGAAGAGAAAATGGCAGGTCCAGAACTCGTCGTCGATGTTGCCAAGATTAAGAAAGCGGCCCACAGCGCCATCCCGCTCACCATAACCACCTATACCCTTCCCCACGAAATAGAAGTGTACATGGACGAGGTGCTGGAAGTTTTCCTCAGCGAGCTTGGCCAGGCACGGATCAAGGACTATCTGGTCTATTGCCTGCGGGAGCTGGCCGTCAACGCGAAAAAGGCGAACACCAAGCGCGTGTACTTCGAGTCACGCGGGCTAAGCCTGCAAAATCCGGCGGAGTACGAAGAGGGCATGAAGTCTTTCAAGCAAGACACCATGGAAAACATCAACTATTATCTGCAAAAGCAAAAAGAAAAGCAGTATTACATAAAAATAATTTTCCAGGCCCGCGGTTCGAACGTGGTGCTTGAGGTGCGAAACAATTCCGAACTTACGCGCACCGAATTTTTGCGCGTCCAGGACAAGCTTGCCCGCAGCCGGAAATACACCACGCTTGAAGAAGCCATGGCCCAGGTGCTGGACTCTAGCGAAGGCGCGGGTCTTGGGCTGGTAATCCTGGTGCTCATGCTCAAGAAAATGGGCTTGGACGAGGAGTGTTTTAACCTGCATGTGGAGAACGGCGAAACCGTGGCGCGCATAACCGTGCCGGTAAACGCCACCAAGATAGAAAGCCTGTCCGCCCTGACCGACGAGATAGTACGGCGGATAACGGGACTGCCCCAGTTTCCGGAAAACATCATGGCCATCCAGCGGCTCATCAACGATCCAAAAAGCGAAATCATCGACATAGCACGCAATATATCCACCGACCCGGCCATGACGGCGGACTTACTCAAACTGGTCAACTCGGCCCAGTTCATGCTGCCCCGCCGCGTGGACAATATCGTGGACGCCGTAAAACTGGTTGGCCTGCGGGGGATCAAAAACCTGTTGTTCTCTTACGGCTCGCAAAAAATTTTGTCGGACGAGCACGGCCTGGACCAGCGCAGCCTGTGGGAGCATTCCAAGCGATGCGCGTACTACTCCTACAACCTGGCAAAAAATTTCAAGGCGACCAACCGTACTCTCCAGGACGACGCATACGTCGGCGGCATGCTCCACGACATGGGAAAAATCATTTTCTCCGCGGTGCATCCGGAGCTGTTGGAAAACATACAGTCGTTCTGCCGCGCAAAAGGCATAGAGGAGCGTACCTTCGAGGATCTGGCCGGCGGCATGAACCACGCCGAGATCGGCGCACGGGTGGCAAGCAAATGGAATTTCCCCGAAGCCCTGATTGCGGCCATACGCTTCCATCACGAGCCGGCTCTCATGACCACCGATTACAAAGACGTCGCGTTCACCGTGTACCTGGCAAACGCGTTCTGCGAGTACGAGACCAAGGGTATGAACTGGGACCAGATCGACCAAACCGTTTTGCAGGACTTTGGCTTCCTGAGCGAAAAGCAGTTTGCGAAAACGGTGGAAACTTTTGGCGAAGGCTACCGCATGGAATCCATCAAGCAGCGCGAGGCCAGTACCGGCCGGCGCTAAGCCTGGCTAGGCTAGCCAGCCTGCTTCCACGCATGGAGAAATTCCAGCATGTACTGCTGGACATCCATAAAATAGCTGCGCTGCAGCATGAGCGCGTCGCTACCCAGCCAGCGCCAGTGCCAGCTTTCTTCCATGTAGCCTGTCACTGCTTCCATATCGGCGGGAAAGGACTGGGAAAAGCCAAAGCGGGCGGCGTTTGCCTGTACCCACATGCCGGCCGCGCTTGGCCCAAAGCTTTCATCGATGGGGGCAAAATCCACGGCAGTTCCAAGTTGATGCTGGCTCTGCCCCGGACGGGCCGAAAAGCGCTCGGTTTCCGCTAGGCCAAAACGCTGCACATTGCGCTCGAACAAACCAGCCTGGTACTCGTACGAACGGAAAGCCGAGCCTATTTCCAGGCGTATGCCGTCTTGGCGTGCGGCCGTAAGCATATCCTGTAGCGCATCCACAGCCGCTTGTGCCAAGAGCATGCGCGGTTTGGAAACCGCTAGCCCGCTTGCATCCAAGGATACAAGATCGGCCGGCTGGTAATCCGGGCTCAGCTCGTGCCGCTTATCAACCAGACGCAAAGATTCGCCATGCGCATCAGAAAATGCGTTGACCGTATCCAAAAGGGCATAGAAGCTCTTGGGGTCGGCGAGGAAGGCTGCCAAAAACGATACGCGTGCATCATCGGGCAGCACCATGGCCGCGTTCTGCACCCGCACCATAGCCGGATCCGGCTCTTGCGCTGCAGCTAGCGCGCTAGGCTTTGCGCCGGGTTTCGCGCAGGAAGCGCAGATGATTCCAACGATAGATACGAACGTACAAACTGAATATTTCATACAAACACTGTATACATTCTTAGCCGGAACAAACAAGTCGAAGAGCATCGGGACTGTTGCGCCTTAGCGCCGTTCAGGCTAGGGTTGGCTCATGCACGCCGATAAGTTCAGCCGCTTTGTAACAGCACGTAACGAGTTCCGCACGCGTTGCGCGCAATGGGCACAAGCACTGCCGGATCTAGCCGCAGCGCAGGCAGCAATGCTCGAATCCGCCAGGCAAGAGCCGTACCCTATTGAAACGCCGATTGTGTATAACCGCGCGCTGGACGACATAGGCCCGCAGTCCCTTATCCGCTGGATAGTGGTTGCAGACAATCCAGGACGTCGCGAACAGGAAAGCGACGGACAGCGCTATCTCATTGGCCCATCCGGGAAGGCCACCGAGAATTTTTTCAAGCGCGAACTTGGGCTAGATTTCCGCACCGATGCCATTGTCATCAACAAAACTCCCATTCACAGCGCAAAAACCGCAC
>JAKQNL010000046.1 GCA_029565815.1 Spirochaetota bacterium
GCGCTGTACTTGTTCTTAGGCCTTATGCTGGTGTACGGCGTGTTCTGGGGCTCGGTGGTTACCAACTCCTTCCCCATGCTCTGGCAGATGGCCAGTTTCGGCACCATGGGCATCTTTACCGGCCTGTACTATTTCTTCTCCCAGTCTGCAAACATTTTGGCTCCGCCCATAACCGGTTTTGTCATCGACCTTGCTCGATGGTTTAAGGTTCCCATTGCGTACCAGTACACGGGCATTTTCGTGTTCGCATCCCTGTGTCAGGTAGCCGCTTTCCTGGTCATGTCCAAGGTTAAGAAAGGTGAACCAAGCGACGCTCCAAGCAATCTGTCAGGCTCAAACGCATGAGATGGGCCCTGGTTCTGTCCGGTGGCGGCTCGCGCGGCTTTGCGCACATCGGCTTAATAGAAGAGCTCGAGCGACGGGGCGTACCAGCTCCGTCGCTAGTGGCCGGTACATCGATGGGCGCTATCATAGGCGCCCTGTACGCATCGGGCTGGGACGCGCAGCGGATGGAACAATACGTGCTCGGATTCAAGCTTACAAGCCTTCTCGAGAATCCGGCATTCCGCCTGCCGGATTTTGCGCTGTCCCGCCTCTTGCAGGCCGGCACTGCCCTTGGAGCGCTCAGTAAAGGTAGGTCCCTGGATTCCGGCAAGCAGACGGACGCGGAGTTTCGCAAACTATTCGGTTCCGACACGCTGATAGAAAACCTTAAGCTCCCTTTCGCCTGCGTTGCCGCGGATCTTGCAAGCGGCCGGCAAGTGATCCAGGACAGCGGCCCGCTTGCCAGGGCAGTACGAGCCAGTAGCGCATACCCGGCCGTGTTTGCTCCGGTAGAGCGCGACGGCATGCTCCTTGTTGACGGAGGAATACTGAACAATGTGCCTGTGGACCTAGCCTATGCCCGGGGGATACGGCGGGTGCTTGCCATGGACGTCTCGCCGCTAAAAGTACAGGCGCCGGAACGCATGGCAAACGGCATGTCCATACTGATGCGTTGTTTCGACCTGGCTTCCAGCGCAGCAGAACCTAAGCCGCTCAGGGGAACGCTCGTGCTAGAACACGAAGACAGCCGATCGGTTTTCAACTTTGACGATCCAGCCAAAGCCATCGATGTGGGTCGGAAAACCGTTGCCCTGGCCAGTGATAGGCTGGATGCGTTTTTTAGGCCATGGCCGTTCAACCGGGTTGGCAGAAAGGAATCTCGCCGTGGAAGCGCTCAATAGGGCCATCGCGGGGCTGATGGATTCCTACGCAAAAGACGGCGGCATAAATCTTCGTAGCGGACAAAACCTGCCGTCTAAAGAAGCCGTGCACGCAATGCTAGCCGATCTGGAAACCCTGGCCTTCCCCGGCTACCGTCGCGAGGACGGCATCGATGAAGCCAATGCGTCTTTTGTAATCGGCGAATTGGTTCACCGTCTGGGCCTTGCCCTTTTGGAAGAAAGCGCAAAGGCTCTGGATTACAAATACCGCATGGAAGGTGCATCAGGCTGCCCAGCTGCATGCCACCTAGAAGCAAAAGAACTGGTGCTTCATTTTTTGGAACAACTGCCGGCGGTGCGCGAGCTCCTCATGACAGACGTTCAGGCAGCCTACGACGGAGACCCGGCGGCAAAATCCATGGAGGAAGTGATACTTTCCTATCCAGGCCTGGAAGCGATAAGCGTCCACCGTTTCGCCCACGTACTGTGGAAGCGCGGACTGCCCCTTATACCCCGGATGATGAGCGAGTACGTGCACGCAAAAACAGGCATAGACATACACCCGGGCGCGCACATAGGTCCGCGCTTTTTTATCGACCACGGCACCGGCGTGGTAATAGGAGAAACTACCGTCATAGGCGCGAATGTGAAGCTGTACCAGGGCGTATGTCTATGCCTGTTTTTGCG
>JAKQNL010000055.1 GCA_029565815.1 Spirochaetota bacterium
AAGGTGGCCATATCAGATTTGATACTAAAAAAGCCGGCTCGCTTTACGCCGGAAGAATACCTTGTTATGCAGACCCACACCTGTTCCGGCGCCCGCCTCTTCGACGACCCGCAGTCGGATTTCGATACCATAGCTGCAGAGGTTGCGCTTACCCACCACGAAAACTGGGATGGTACCGGTTACCCAGGCTGGGTGGATCCTATTTCCGGCACGGTGCTCAAGAAGGACGAGTCGGGCCAGATTGCCAAGCGTCGGGGCGATGAGATACCCATTTGGGGTCGCATAGTCGCGGTAGCCGATGTGTACGATGCCCTTATGTCCAAGCGGGTGTACAAGGAAGCCTGGACCGAAGACGAAGTGCTTAACGAAATTCATGCTACCAGCGGAACCAAGTTCGACCCCGAGGTGGTGGAAACCTTTTTTGAAGTACTGCCTCGCATCCACGATATCCGAGCCAGACATCCAGACTAGGAGTAAGTAGCCTGAAACCTTTTATTCGCGCACAAAAGCCGCTGGCTCTCCCGGCGGATTACCATGCAAGCGTAGTCAGCCCGCTTCGCTTCATAGCCTTTGCCTTGGGCAAAAAGGCTATCCTGCTGCCCTGTCTGGCCATTGCATTCGATGCGATACGGCTGTTTTTTTTGCCCCAGTACGCAGCGGCTTTGTTTAAGCACCGGCGTGTACGCTCGGTGGATCATCCGGTAGACAGCAGCATTCCCTTCCTCCATGAAACGGCTCCGCTGTACTTAAGCTTCATCGCGCTCTGGATGAACGTGGTGTTTCACACCGAGCGCGCGTACGGTAAGCGTTCCCACGCACAGCTGGCCGGGTTTTTGCGCTATGTGCAAAACCTGTACCGGGATGCGAGCAAGGTATACCTCCATACCCATACCACTACCAAACGGCCAGCTCGGTCGCCAAACCTCCAGTGCGCGCTCATACGCGTGATGGACCCGCACCTGAACTGCATACCCAGCCTTCACGTAACCATAGTGCTTGGCGCATGGGACAAGGCAAAGTCTGTGTATAAGGCTTTAGGCATAGACGGCCAGAGCCGCGCCCGGGCATTCCTAGATGGCCTCTATGACCACGCCCACCGGATAACGGAATCCACCATGCTCATGAAGCAGCACTCGGTGAACTGCGTAGGCGCGTCGCTGTGGTATTTGTCGCGCACAGCACCAGGCTTGGACGCTGCCTTCTGCCTGGGCGTAGCCGATGGGCTGTTCACCCGCCTGGGAAAGGGCATAGAGGCTGCACCGGCGGCGCGAAAGCGAGCCAAACAGGTATTCCTGCAGCTCGATGCATGGGCTGCCGAAACTAAGCTGCCACAGGGCCAGTGGCTAGGGCCTATCATGCGTTTTGTGGAAAGCTATCCGCAAGCGTAAGCGCGTCTGATTCCGCCGCGTACAGCCGGCCAAAGCCCCCCACCTTGTCCACAAAAACGGCCTATGCTATGATGCCGTGGGGCGTTGCGGCTCCATGGTTTTAGCGAAAACGCGCAGTTTTTTGCGGCAGAGTCCAAAAAAACCTGAGTTTTCTGTATCCTCTTGTGAGCAAATTTTGTGATGAGCCTCGTTTGATTCGAATTTTGGCGGCTTTCGTCCGCTTCAAAATACAGCGTTTACGGCCATAAAAACGCGGGAACGGCGGGCATACGAACGTTTGTCCGCCTCTCTTTATGTCGGAAAAGCAACGCTTGCCCGGCATGGCCAAAAAGGGAGGTTTTTCGATGAGGAACGTAAAGGTAGCCATTTGGGGATTCGGCGCAATGGGTTCGGGCATGGCCCGCATGCTGCTTAAGAAAAAGGGCGTGGAGATCGTGGGCGTGTGCGATACCCGCCCGAACATAGCCGGCAGGGAAATCCACGAGATTCTGGGCATGGAACGGCGCGACCACAAGGCGGTCATCGTGCAGGCGGACAGCGAAAAACTGTTTACCGAACGCTGCTGCGACGTGGTGCTGTGCGCTACCGACTCCTTCACCAAATCGGCATTTCCTAAACTCAAGTTTTGCCTGGAAAAAAAGCTGAACGTCATATCAACCGCCGAGGAAATGTCCTTTCCGCAGGCGCAGAACCCCGAGCTTGCCGCCGAGCTGGATAAAATTGCAAAGGCAAACGGCGTGTCCATCCTGGGTACCGGCATCAACCCCGGCCTCATCATGGACCTCTTGGTCATCATCATGACCGGCTGCATGGTCGACGTGGAACACCTGGAAGCAAAGCGCGTGAATAGTTTGTCACCCTTCGGACCGACCGTCATGCACGAGCAGGGCGTCGGCTTTACCGTGGATGCATTTGAAAAAGCCGTGAAAGACGGCACCATGGCCGGCCACGTCGGCTTCCACGAATCCGTTGGCATGATAGCCAAGGCTCTTGGCTGGAAAGTGGACAAATTCGAACAGCAGATGAAGCCCATCGTCACCAAGGTCGACCGCAAGAGCCCGCACGGCTTTGCCAAGGCCGGCGACGTTGCAGGCGTGAACATGACCGGCCAGGGCTACGTGGACGGCACGGTCAAGATCGACATGATACACCCCCAGCAGATAGAGCCGGAAATGGAAGGCACCTTTACCGGTGACTACGTAACCATTAAGGGCACCCCGCCCATCAATCTGGCCAACAAGCCGGAAGTGGAAGGCGGCCTGGGAACCATAGCCATGTGCGTGAACATGATTCCCCAGATCATCAACGCCACTCCTGGCCTGAAAACCATGATAGACCTGCCGGTGCCCCACGCCATCATGGGCGACTTTAGGGACCAGATCCAGGTAGAACTCAAGTAATCGCACGGCCGCGCGATGGGCTAAAGCTCTGCGCGCGGTCTTGTCCCCGCATGGGGCATCATGGAGGTTTATGTATGGACAGGATCAAAAAAGGTACCTGGGTCGAGATAGAAGATACCGTGCTTAACCCGGAACAGCGCTCGCCTGCCATTCCGGAGGACACCCGGGCTACGCCGCTTGTTATGCGGGTATCCGGCTTTTTGCAAGCCGATGCCGCACTTGGCGATAGCGTGACGGTGAAGACCATCATAGGCCGCACGCTGTCCGGGCGCCTGCGTCTTGTAGAGCCAAGCTATTCGCACAGCTTCGGCACGGTGGTTCCGGAAATCCTCACCATAGGAACGGAGGCCGAGCGATGAGCGCAAAAGACAATTCCTATGCTGCGGTAAACGCCCGCAAAAACGAGATCATGAAAGCGTCCATGGGCATGGATTATGATTCATTCATAACCAGCCCCGTGGCCTTCGACTACGAGCGCATGATGCGCGAGACCGGCTACAGCCACGAGGACATCGTGCGCATCCAGCGCGAGACCAAGGTGGGCAACACGCCGCTCTTTGAGCTGAAAAACCTGACCGATGCCGTGCGCAAGACCGCAGGCCCTGGCAAAGGCGCGCGCATATTCGTCAAGGACGAGGCGGCCAACGCGTCGGGCAGCTTTAAGGCGCGCCGCGCATCCATCAGCGCTTTTGAGGCGGCCAAAAAAGGCTACAAGGGCATGATAGCCGCAACCAGCGGCAACTACGGCGCGGCGGTAGCGTCCCAGGCTGCACAGCGCGGACTCAAGTGCATCATTGTGCAGGAAGTGTTCGACAGCCGCGGCGTCGGCCAACCGGAAATCGTGGAAAAAAGCCGAGCCTGCGAAGCCTACGGCGCCGAAGTGCTACGCCTGTCGGTTGGGCCTGAGTTGTTCTACGTGCTCCTACGCACCCTGGAAGACACCGGCTTTTTCAATGCCAGCCTGTATACGCCCTTTGGCATACGGGGCGTGGAAACGCTGGGCAGCGAGCTTGCTGCGCAAGTGCGCGAACTAACCGGCAAAGCACCTGACGCCGTGTGCATAACGCATGCAGGCGGCGGTAACCTTACCGGCACCGCGCGCGGCCTTAAGCTGGCCGGCTGTGACAGCACGCGTGTGGTAGCCTGCTCGGTGGATCTGAGCGGCCTACACATGGCATCCGACCGTGACTTTAACCGCAAGTCCTTTACCACCGGCCACACCGGCTTTGGCGTGCCCTTCGCAACCTGGCCCGACCGCGTGGATGTACCGCGCAACGCTGCCAGGCCCCTACGCTACATGGACGAGTACCAGCTGGTAACCCAGGGAGAGGTGTTCTACGTAACCGAGATGCTTACCAAGATGGAAGGCCTTGAGCGAGGGCCGGCAGGTAACACAAGCTTAACCGCCGCCGTTACGCTTGCCCGCCAGATGGACCGCGACCAGGTTGTGGTGGTGCAGGAAACCGAATACACCGGCGCCGGAAAGCACCACAACAGCCAGCTGTCCTTTGCTAGGCAAAATGGCATCGAGGTGAAGCGCGGCAATCCGGAAGAAAGCATCCCCGGTAAGTCTATCATCATTCCAGAGCACCTGGACCAGGTGCGCGGCAAGGTGCAGGACATGGACAAGCTCAGGCTGTCGTACCTGAAAAACGCGGCCAAGGCTCACCCGGTGGACAAGTGGACCGAGCAGGATTACGCGTTCCTGGCAGCCGACGTGAAACGCGACCTTGCATGGCTCAAGCGCGTCGTGAATGAATTGTAATCTAAGGAGACAAGCATGGCAGACGATAGGATAGCGCGCTTTGAAAAGCGCCAAGCTGAACTGACCACAATGAGCGACGCGGATCTTAAAGACCGCTTCTGGAAACTGTGCAACCAGGTTGCCCAGCCCATAGCGGATCTTGCAAAGACCCACACATCGCCGTCCATCGAGCGATCCGTGCTCCTACGCATGGGCATAGACTCGGTGTCCACCCACGCGGTGGTTACCCGCATACTGGAAGCTGGCCTATTGGGCAAAGGCGCAGGCAACGTGGTCTTAAAGCTTTCCAAGAAGACCGGCAAAGACTTGCGCGCCGCCGCCCAGGCGATCATCGACGACAAAAACAGCCTAAACGGCCTGTTTTAAGCTGGAGGACACCATGGCCAAACAACTGGATCAAAACAAGAAACTGGACATAGACGAACTGATGAAGGACCTCGATACCTATCATCCGCCCCGCAAGGGATGGACCTGGCGCGAAGCTGCACCGGGGATCAAGATGGGTCCGTTCACCTACAAGGGCATGTCCAAGCCCCTCAAGAAGAGCATAGGGCTGCCTGCATCAAAATATTTTGATAACATCGACCCCCAGCCTTCCTGCGTCATCACATCCGAAATTGCATCGGGCCGCTTTGAAGACGACATACGCCGCATGCGCATGGCCGCCTGGCACGGCGCAGACCACCTCATGGTGATACGCACCACCGGACAGAGCCACATCGACGGCCTCATGGAAGGCACCCCCGAGGGCACTGGCGGCGTACCCATCACCCGCAAGCAGCTGCGCGCAAGCCGCAAGGCATGCGACCAGATCGAGGAAGAAGTTGGCAGGCCAATCAACTTCCACAGCTACGTGTCCGGCGTTGCCGGCCCGGAAGTGGCCGTATTGTTCGCCGAAGAAGGCGTGAACGGCGCGCACCAGGACCCCCAGTACAACGTGCTGTACCGCAACGTGAACATGTACCGATCTTTTGTGGACGCAGCGGAAGCCAAAAAGGTTATGGCCGGCGCCCGCATCTTCCAGATAGACGGCGCGCACAACGCAAACGCTACCGCAAAAGCCGGATGGCTGGTTATGCCCGAACTGATGGTTCAGCACGGCATCAACTGCGCGTACTCGGTTATGGCCGGCATGGACAAGAACCTTATTGGCCTGTCCACCGTGCCGCCCGACGCACCGCCTGCTCCCAAGCTGTGGTACGATCTTCCATACGCCATTGCGCTGCGCGATTTCTTCTCCGAGTACAAGATGCGCGCACAGCAGAACACCCGCTACATCGAGGCGGACATCGAGGAAGCTGTACGCACGCACACCATCGACACGCTCATCTCCATGCTTACGAGCGCGGACATCCAGAGCACCATCACGCCCGACGAAGGCCGCAACGTGCCCTGGCACTACAACAACATCCGTGGCATTCAGACGGTCAAGCAGACCTGGGCGGCCCTGGACGGTATAAAAGATTTCTTAACGCTTAACATGAACGGCCCGCTAGGGCAGATGATACGCGACCTTAAAGTCCGGGCCGTGGCTTTCCTCGAGGAAGTTGTGGAATCCGGCGGATACTTCGCCGCGGTAGAGAAGGGTTTCTTTGTGGACTCCGCCAAGTACCCCGAGCGCAACGGCGACGGCATCGCGCGCGATTCCAAAGGCGGCGTTGGCGCGGACACCCTGGTTGCGCGCGACCCGGATTATTTTGCCCCGGTGTGCGACCACTTCGGCAACAACAAGCTGCCTGCCGGCGTAAAGAAGGCATGCGACGCTATAGGCGGTTGCACCCTGTGTAAGCCAGAGAAGATCGTATTCATCGACGAGCTGGATGCCGAGGACAACGTGAACGTTCGCCTTGCGGCGACCAAAGACTACCGCTCTGGCGACCTTCTTAAGCCGGAAGCTGAATGGGCCGGTGATGGCACGGTGTTGCTACAGTTTGTGGTACCCGACACCGAGGAAATTTCCCGCGAGGCTGCGCTGGAAATGGGCCGAAAGCTCGGTTTGGCAGACCCGCAGATTGTCAACATGATGATGATGCACCCGGCCGAAGGTACCTTCGTGGAGCTTAAGGGCAAGGTGCAGTTCGATGTTAAGAAATCCGCGCTTAAGATTCCGCCCAAGGAAATTATCCTTCCCGAGGAAGAAATCCGCGATGCCATAAAGAAGCTTGGCATCCACGTGGTTGCGGCAACCGTGGGCGAGGACGAGCACTCCGTGGGCATGCGCGAGATCATCGACATCAAGCACGGCGGCATAGAGAAGTACGGCATCAAGTACACCTACCTTGGCACATCCGTTTCCATAAACAAGCTGGTGGACGCGGCAATCGAGACGGGCTCACAGGCCATTCTCATTTCCACCATCATCAGCCACAACGACGTGCACCGCGAAAACATGCGAAAGCTTGCCGAGCTGTGTAAGGAAAAGGGCATACGGGACAAGGTTGTGCTCATAGCCGGTGGCACCCAGGTAAACCGCGACATGGCTGCGGAAACCGGCCTGGATGCAACCTTCGGCCGCGGCACCAAGGGTATCCATGTGGCCAACGCCATCGTGAAAACCTTGAAGGCTCGCGGCGTTCTGTAATCGATAGCTGTGGTGAAGCGCGTTTGTGCAAGCAAGCGCGCTTGTAAACGCGCTTTTTAAGCGGGCGGCTTTTGGAACGCCGGTTTTCAAAAGCCGCCTTTTGTAAACCTGGGGACGGCATGAAACACATCGATATCCTAACGATAGAAGTTGGCTCCACCATCACCAAGGCAAATGGTTTTCGCTTTTTGCCTTCTGGTGGTTTTGCCCACGCGGCCCAGGGTTTTGCAGAGACATCCGTAGCATCGGGTGATGTTGGCGTTGGCGTTAGAGAAGCTATCGCTGCTCTGGAAGCAGGCTTAGGAGCGCCGCTAGGCAAGCCAGAAATTTTCGTGAACAGTTCCGCAGCCGGCGGCTTACGCATGACGGTGCACGGCTTAACCTACAGCATGACAGCCCGGGCTGCCCACGAAGCGTCGCTTGGCGCAGGCTCCATCGTAAAGATGGTAACGGCTGGCGCATTGGAATCCTACGAGCTAGACGAAATACGCGAAATAAAGCCGAATATCATATTGCTTGCAGGCGGCGTTGATTTTGGCGAAAAAACCATAGTGCTGTCCAATGCAGAAAAGCTTGCTGGCTTAAACCTTGGGGTGCCCGTAATCTATGCAGGCAACATGGTCTTGCATAAACCTATCCAGGCACTCTTTCATAAAGCAGGAATCGAGTTAATAATAGTTGCCAACGTGTTTCCGGAAGTTGACGTGCTGAACGTCGACCCGCTGCGCTTCAGCATACACGAGGTCTTTAGCCGGCACATTATCCACGCTCCTGGCATGGCTAGCTTTGCCGGTATGAGCTCCTGGGGCATACTGCCAACGCCCGGGGCCGTATTGCGCGGAGCCGAGCTCTTTGCAGAGGCCATGGGCGACTGCCTGGTCTTCGATGTTGGCGGGGCAACCACCGATGTTCACTCGGTAAGCGACGGGCGACCCGAGTACCGCGACCTGATGGTTGAACCTGAGCCGCGCGCAAAACGCACGGTAGAAGGCGATTTGGGCGTGTTTGTGAATGCGGCCAACATCATGCACATGAAGGGCAGTGAGGAATGGGCAGGTCGCGAAGCCGACTTGAAAGCTATGCCAAAAACCGAGCAGGAGCGCGAGCTTACCCGCTGGCTGTGCTCCCGCGCGGTCGATGTAGGGGCTAAACGCCACGCCGGCCATATAATGGATTTGTACACCCCGACGGGAAAAAAGAAGATAGTAAAAGGCAAGGACCTAAGCGCGGTAAAATGGGTCATCGCCACCAGCGGTGCCCTTACCCGCGTACAAGGAGCTTCCGATTGCCTTCGATCCATCTGCACGGGCCCGGGTAAACACCTCTTGCCGCCAGAGGAAGCGCGCATACTCATAGACAAGGATTACCGCTTTTCCGCACTGGGAACCATAGCACAGGCATATCCGGCCGATGTTAAGAAAACATTTGAGGACTGGGTAGCCGCTTACTCGCTCTAGCGAATATTTTGTTAAGGAGAACCATCATGAACACGCGAACGCCGCGCCTGGAAATATACCCGGACAGGATACGGGACAATGCACGCTCTATCATCAAGCTGTGTAAGAGCCACGGGGCTCAGGTGGCTGTGGTAACGAAGGTTGCTTCTGCCCACGCTGCCGTTACCAACGCAGTGCTTGAAGCCGGGCCGGACATGCTTGCCGACAGCCGCATCATGAACCTGCGCTATCTGGGCGACAGCGGCGTTAGCGTGCCCCGCCTGCTCTTGCGCCTGCCCACCCCGTCCGAAGCCCACGACGTTGTGCTTAGCAGCGAACTAAGCCTTAACTCATCCGCCCAGACCATGAAAAAGCTGTCCGATGCGGCTGTGGCTCTTGGCCGGACGCACACGGTAATCGTGATGGTGGATGTTGGCGACCTGCGCGAAGGCGTGTGGCCGGAAAAAGCCCCCGAGCTGGTGGCTCAAGCGGCCCGCCTTCCTGGCATCGAGGTGGCGGGCATTGGCTGTAACCTTGCCTGCTACGGCGGCGTCATACCCAGTGAGCAAAACATGGCAACGCTTATCGCAGTACGCGATGCGTGTAGAAAGAAAAGCGGCCTGAGCCTTAACCTGATTTCCGGCGGCAACAGTTCCAGCTTGCCGCTTTTAGCTTCGGGTAAGATGCCAAAAGAGATCAACCACTTCCGCCTGGGCGAGTCCATACTCCTTGGCCGCAACGTGATAGACCGCAGCCCGTGGCCGGGAACCCGGCAGGACACCTTCCGCCTGGTGGCCGAGGTTATAGAAGTAGAACACAAACCGTCGGTGCCCATTGGCGAAACCGGCCAGGACGCCTTTGGCGGCACCCCGCAGTATGTGGACCGTGGCATACGTAAGCGAGCGATCTGTAACATAGGCAGGCAAGACGTGGTGGTAGACGGCATAGAGCCAGAGGATGCGGGCATCATCGTTTTGGGCGGCAGCTCCGACCACTTGATACTGGATGTGGAAGAAGCAGCCACCGACGTTAGGGTGGGCGACCAGATAGCCTTCTATCCGGGCTACGGCGCGCTTTTGGCCCTGTCCACTTCGCCATACGTGGCCAAAGTTGTCGTAAAGGCATAGGAAACCATGTTATATCAAACTCACGCACAGGTTCACCTGGGCAATATTCGCAGGAACATAGAAGCTATACGCACAGCTGTTGGCGCAGATCGGAAAATGCTCATTGCCGTAAAGGCTAACGCATACGGCCACGGCGCTGTGGAAGTTTCTCGCATGGCGCAAAAGGCTGGCGTAGACTGGCTGGGCGTTGCAACCGTTCCTGAAGGCATGGAACTGCGGCAGGCCGGAATACGCTTACCGATACTAAAACTGAGTCCCTTGTTTCCGGAAGAAATGGAAGCTGCTTTTTCTTCGGACATAGCCATAGCCGTGTGCGAGCGCGGCAACATACGGGCTGCCCAGGATGCCTGTAAGGCCTTGGGCCTGCGCGGAAATGTTCACCTGAAAGTGGACACCGGCATGGGCCGCGTCGGCTGCACCCCGGAAGACGCTCCGGCCATCGCTTTGTTTATCGAAAAAAACTGCCCAAACCTAAACGTACAGGGCGTGTTCACCCATTTTCCTGTATCCGACGAAGGCGACCCATCCTACACGCGCGCCCAGTTTGCCCGCTTTAAGGCTGTGGTGGAAGCAGTGAACGAGGCCATTGGCAGGCGCGTTGAGCTTGCACACTGCTCCAACTCCGGCGCGGTGCTTGCCCATCCGGAAGCCTGGTTGGACATGGTGCGGCCTGGCATCATGATCTACGGCCATTACCCCGATGCAGAGACGCCGCAAAGCATTCCGCTGCAACCGGGCATGAGTATCGCTACCCGCCTGTCCTGTGTTAAGAAAGTATCCAAGGGCACGGACATAAGCTACGGCCGCACCTGGAGCGCCCCGCGCGACACCTGGGTAGGCACCATCCCCGCAGGCTACGCCGACGGTTTTAACCGCCTGTTTTCCAGTAGGGGCCGCGTGCTGGTCAACGGCCGCTCTTGCCCCATAATAGGCCGGGTGTGCATGGACCAGAGCATGGTGGACCTAGGCCCGGATGCACAGGATAAGGTTGGCGACCAGGTGGTGCTCATGGGAGAGCAAGGCGGCCTGTCCATATCGTGCGAAGAGTGGGCGAAGGTGCTTGGAACCATCACCTACGAAGTTACCTGCCAGATAAGCCCGCGGGTAAGCCGGGTATACGACGAAGACTAGAGTTTAATCCCGAGTATCTGTTGATTTGGCTGGCGCAGTATCCGTATCCGCGGGTCTGCGCCTTGTTCGTCCATACAGTTTTCCGTACACGTCTACCACGGAAAAAAACAGCACCAGGGTTATAGGGCCAAGTAGAAGGCCGTCAAAGCCAAAGAGACGTATACCGCCTATGATAGCCACGAAAATCAACAGCGGGTGCAGTTTGATGCGCGCGTGTAGGAAAAGAGGGCGCAAAAAATTATCCAAACTGGAAATGAAAACAGCAGACAAAACGAATAACAGCACGGCATCAAAAAAGGTTCCCGATGCAAGACGCATAAGGCTGACAGGCAACCAGACCAGGGCAGCTCCAACCATGGGGATAAGACTAGACAGCGAGCACAAAAGCGCAAGGGGCAGGGGAGCTGGAACCTTCATCACCGTAAATACCAAGAACGCCATGAAGCCCTGAAACAAGGCGACCAAAACATAACCTAAAAAAAGCTCGCGACTGGTATCGCGGAACTTGTTCACAAACAGCACCGTGTACTCGTTTTTGAGCGGCATGGCGTCTATGAATACCATGAGTAGTTCCTTGCCGTCCAGAAATAGAAAAAACATGACGAACAAAAACAGCGCAAGGGTTACCACAAAGCCTGCCAGATTGCCCACAATGGTCGCGCTTAGGGATACAAGCCGTTCGCCGTAGGCCGATGCCAGGGCGGACAGCTCGCCGGGCACGTCCATGGCCGACAGGTCTATGGCGCCGCCTGACAGCTTGTCCACTTCCGCACGGATTCCTGCAAAGCCGTCGCTCTGTAACAGCGACGTAAGCTTTTCCATAATGCCACTTACCACGCCGAACAGGTCTTTCATCTGCCCTGCAAGCATTATCCCGAACACGGTTAGCGGCACCACCACCAGCAGAACCGAACCGAGCGAAAAAACGGCCGCGTATGCGCTGCGCACAAAGCGGGAGCGCACAGCCCCGCCTTTTTTTGTGGTT
>JAKQNL010000064.1 GCA_029565815.1 Spirochaetota bacterium
GTAGTATACGCCATCTGGGTCGGGAGGTAGCGAAACGCACGGCTAAGTCGGAAGCTGGGCGGATTGAAGATTATGTGCCCAGTCCCAAGATGTGCGCCCAGTTTGCGCCCAGTTGGGCTAATAAACAACAAGCCCCTAGCTTGTGCTAGGGGCTCATTTCCTTGTAATACAAGGACTTAACTAGCTCCCCCGCGCGGGTTCGAACCACGGACCCAGTGGTTATACAGGCTTCCCCCGGAACTGGCAGTGAGCGCATACGCAAGCATTGCACTATTCTTCATTATACTTGCCGCATACCGAAAGCGACTGTTCTCCTACGCGCCGAGCATTGCATACTTCGCCGTCGTTGCCGTTAAGGAGCTCTATGCTGCTCGCGGCGCCCAGGCTGGAATGCTTGTGGCCTTTGGTGCTGTAGCCCTGCTTATGCCATCTGCCCAGCTTCTGCGTAGCTGGGACAAAACCCTTAGGCTGCGCTGGCGTATCTTGGTTTTGTGCGTGCCCCTGGTAAGCGCCTTCCTGTACCTGCAGAAAAGTCCTGCATACTGGCTAGCCGCGGCCGTGCTCCTGTTGCTTTTTGCGCTCGCAAGCAGCAGCGTAAGCTTTGTAAAAACCCGTCTGCGGCGCATGCATACAGCCATTATACTTCCCGGCTACCTGTTGTGCGCGGCTCTTCCATTCATCGCCATGGCAATACCGTTACTGTTTTCGACTATTCCGAGCACGCTTGCGTACGCAGTGCTTGGCTTGGGCATGGCTTTATCGTCCATGACGGAGCTAGCAGCAAAAGCTCCACAGGTACCCATACTGGACCAAGGTCTATCCCGGATGTCCGCATCCATTGGCAGGTTCATTCCCGCCGAGTTTCTGGAAGAGCTGCGCAAAGACAGCGTAGAAGACCTGAAACTGGGTGACCACATAAAAAAAGAAATGACCATATTTTTCTCCGACATACGGTCCTTTACCACCATGTCCGAGCGCCTGACGCCGGAAGAAAGCTTTGCGTTCATCAACTCCTACCTGTCCAGGGTGGTTCCTGTGGTCAACGCGCACAACGGCTTTGTGGACAAGTACATGGGCGACGCCATCATGGCGCTGTACGCAAAGGAAAGCGGCGCCGACGATGCGGTTGCAAGCGCAATCGAGATGCAGAAAAAAATGGTTGAGTACAACGGCCACCGCGCGAAGGTTAACTACAAACCTGTCGCCATGGGCATAGGCATACACACCGGTACGCTTATGCTTGGCGTGGTCGGCGTCGCCGGCCGCATGGAAGGCACAGTCATATCAGATTCGGTTAACCTTGCATCACGCTTGCAGAGCATAGCCAAGGCATTCAACATACCGCTGGTTATTAGTGAAAGCACCTTCATGGCCTTAAAGGACCCGGGCAAATTCAAGTACCGCTTCATCGGCAAGGTTCGGGTAAAGGGTAAAAGCGCGCCTGTTTCCGCATTTGAAATTTTTGACGGCCTGCCGCAGGACGAGTTTGAGCGCAAGATGAAGGGCAACACGTTTTTCGAGCAGGGCATACTGGCGTACTACCGCAAGGAATTTACCGACGGAATCTTTTACTTTAACCAAGCGCTGGAAGTTGTGCCGGACGACGGCGCATCGAAATTTTATCTGGAAACCTGTCTGCGTAAGAGCATGCTGGAACACAAAGCCTAGCCCGGGCGGGTGTGCCGACCGGGCTTACAGAACCTGTTACGGCAAGTTTGCCATCATGTCTTTGGCGACTACATCGCGGGCAACCTGGGTCATGGCTGCGCGGCGCGCGGATGCTTCATCGGTACCAACAGCTATCGAGGTTTTTTCCGCCGAATACAATATGATGCCGGTGGCCAGATCAACACAGCGAACGGTCATCACAGCGCTGGCCTGCCACATGCTGCCATCCTTACGCACCTCGCTTATGCGCGCCACGCCGTACACAAAGCGCGTCAGCCCGGATGCGTACAGAGCCTTGGCGGCCGCAAGGATTTTCCCATCATCCATGGATGCAAGCGTGGCTGCATCGATGGGCGCTAAGCCTACCTTAAACTTTTCCTTTGCAAAGGTAGACAAAAGGCCGGATTGGGCGTCGCTGGAGCTTAGGGCTTTGCTATCCGGGCCAAGATCCAACACGGCTATGCCCATGGGCACGGTCTTTGCATCGCTAGCCACCAGATACTCGAAGCTAAGGCTACGGCGGGACAAGTCTTCCTGGATGGCGTCTACATAGGACTCGTAGCTGGTAGGCATGCGGTCTAAAAGCTCCCGGGCAGAGTCCAGGTTTATGGTAAACACAAAGCTGGCCTTGCCGACAAAGTCGGCAGGCGGAGGGGTAAAGCTGACTAAGCCCTTTGCGTCGGTCATAAGCCGTTCGGTCTTGGTTACAACACGGCCGGAGCTTTGGCGGCGCTGATAGACGGCGTAAACTTCCGCAGACGGAATGCCTGGAGCACCATCCCCTTCGCCGTAGACCAAGCGGGCGGAAAAGGGCTTAGCGTACTCTTTGCCTAAGCCGGCCGTTGTCGGAGCGTCCACCCGGACAAAACGTATTTTTCCCAAAACGGCGCGCGCCTTGTTTACGTTGCGCTCCATTTTGATTTGGGCGTTTTCTATATCAGAGCCGGACGCCGCAACCGCAGCTTCTATATAGCTTTTTACTGCGTCAAAATAGCGGCCGGCCGATGCAGATGCATCGCCGTATGCTTCCGGTTTTGCAACCGCGTCCTGCTGTTCCTGGAACAAAGCGCTTATGCGGGCTTTTTCTTTGTTAAGGTCGGCGGTAACGTAGGATGCCAGAATATAGACGGCAAGCGTTCCGTCGGGCTGCTTAACCTGGTAGCGCTCGAGCACCTTGAAGCCGGACAAGCGGCTGGAACCAGTTTGGGTAACCGTCGAGGTTACCTGGGCGCTGTATTCATCCAGCGATCCTTTAGCTACGCCGGAGGTTTGTGCCGTAACGCGTACGCCCATGAAGCGGGTTATTTCGCTTACCAGGGAGCTGGCGGCGTCATTGCCGGCGGTAACCGCATTGCCCGACGCATCGGAAGAGGAGCCGACGAAATAGGTATAGGTGCCGTCGGGCGCCGGGGTTTGCAGCACCCAGCCGGGGGTTTTGCCGCCGGACGGACTGGAAACACAAGAAACAGCCAGAACGGCTATGGCCATAATGTTAAGTACGGTTCGCACCGAGCTACCTCCAAATTTTTTGCTGTCACACGAGCAGGGTATTCCGGAACGGGATGCGCGCATCGCTAGCCGCAAAACCCTGCCAGGCAGAAGAACCCCGGCCCGCCGGCGGTTGCCGGCAAACCGGGGCAAAGCTCATCGGTCGGATCAGAAATCCTCGTAGAAGGAAGACTGGACCAGATCGATTGCCCGCTGTTCCTCGGGGGTCTTGGCGGTAGCCGCTTCGGCGTCATCGAGGTACTTGTTCAACTGCTTTGCAAGCAGTTCGTCGTCGATGGAATACAGGCGGATAACGCGGTACACGCGGCGTTCCACATCGGCCTTGGACTTTGCGCCGATTTTGTAGTACTGGAGGTACACCCAGTAATCCGGGCCTGGCTCCATACCGGTGTAGCGCGCGACGGACATAACCTTCACCACGTTCTCGAAGTATTCCTCAAGCTTGTCGCGGTCGCCAACCTGGGCGCCTGCGAATTTCTGCTCGACGCGGGTGTTGAAGTAGCGCGCGGTCTGGGAGGTAATGTCCATGCTGTCCATGGCAAGCTGGGCGCCCTGTCGGCTTGCGCCTTCGGACTCCAGAATGACCACGTAGCGGCCTTTGTACTCGGGCATCTTCTCTACGGCCTGGGCTCCGCCTTCGATGTATGCGAGTACCCACTGGGGAACCGGCGCGCCGAGGGCAGTGCCTTTGTGCTCAAGCACGTCCGGCGGCATGATGGTGTCCACCGGCTTGAGAGCGCCGGAATCGGGTTTCGGCTCGCTTACGCAGGATCCAAGTACCATAAGAGCCAGAAGCACCGTCAGGACTAGCAGCAATTTCTTCACGTTAAGCCTCCTTGATCACAACTATACATACCGTGAACCCTATGGCCTCCCCGGTGGAGCGCCACAGGAATCCGGTTAAAGACCACTATTGAATGTAAGAGCCTTGCCTCGGCTAAACACCAGGTACAAGTCCTTGAGCCCAGCTGCAGCCGCTGCGTCGTACAGGTAGTCCTCCACCTGGTCACGGCTCTTAAACGTATACACAAGCAGTTTGGTTTCAGCCGAAGAGTACGAATCCTGCAGGACTTCGCGAACCTTGCGGGCCAGACTGCGCCGCAGCGTGCTGATAACGCGGGAATCGGGGGTAACCTGAATGATAATCTCGTAGCGTATGCCCCGGGACAGGGTGCCCTTAACGAGCGCCTTGGACTGGTCGACCATTTTTGGCATCGCGTTCCACACCGATGTGGCTATGGCGGACGTTTTTGCAGCATCCTGGGAAGCTGTGCTCATAACCTCCGGGCTCTGGAAGGGAATGGAGCCCAGCAGCTGACCGGTGGATGTGTCGTACAGCTTCATGCTGCCCCGGGCGCTTGCATAGTGGCGACTACCGTTGGTGCTTGCACTTGCCGTAAACGACAGCTCCACATACACATCCGCGTTGAACTTTTGGGCTATGTACTGGATTAAGTCTATGGATCCGCCGGTTTCAGCCTGGTATGCGGCCATCTGGTCTTTTTTGATGCGCTCCATCTGGTCAAAGTCAACGACAGATAGGCCGAGTTTTTCCAACAGGTAGCGGTTTGCCTGGGAAACAGCCACTTTGGCTATCGCAGGCTCGATGCCGGCAGCCTCGTCGAAATACACCATATAATTAAGCCTGGACAGGTAATTATTGAGGAATGCTTCTTCTTCGGCGGTTAAAACACCGGGCAAAGGAGGGGGAACATCGACAGCGGCGCCAGTGGCAGGAACCGTTGCAGTGCCGCCTGACCCCGTGCCTGTACCTGTCCCCGTGGATGTGCCAGACCCACCGGATCCGCTGGAAGTGCCGGTTCCGGTCGTAGCGCCGCCCTGAACCAAGGCTACCGCCCTGTCTTCATAAGCGCTAGAACCGCTTGCCGGGGTGCCGGCCGCAGGGCCTGCCGGAGCCGGATCGGGCGAACTAACGCAGGAAACGGCCAGAACAAGGGCCGCAGCCAGGGGCAAAGCATTCAGTTTCATAGCACCATCCTCGTTAGAAATACCGCGTTTATAGCTACAAACGCAGAAGCTCAGTGTAAACGCAGTACCAACTATAACGCATGCAGATGAGAAAACAACATTCCCGTGCGATGATTACAGGGCTTTGCGCTCAACCTGGTTAGCGGGAACTATCCTTAAGGGCTACAGCCAGTGAATCCAGCACCAGCCTGTCGCTGCCGTCCGCGGCGAATACGATAGCGCTGCCGCCGGCATACACAGGGCAGGGAATTTCCACGCTGGATGTACCGGATTGCAGCCTAAGCTGGCCGTCGAGCCACTGTAGTTGCACAGGCAGGCCGGGTGTTATGGACAAGCTGGCCGCTCTCGTTCCGTCTATAGCCACAAATCCAGAATCAGAGACCACAAGGCGCTTTCCGTTTGCAAGTACCAGCGACAGTTTCAAGCTGCCCCGCTGGGCTGTCCACATAATCTCCAGGCCGGATGTAGCGCCTAGCGGAAGCGGACCTACGCTTAAAAACGAGCCTGGATCCAGGTATGCCATGCCGTCGGCTAGCCTATACGAGCCAACTGCACCAAAAGCAGGTGCAAGCTCCGCGTTTTCAAAGCCGTCGGCTGCCAGCAGTTTGTCCCCGTAGCGCCGGTGCATGGAAACGCGCCATGCGGGGTATGCGGACAAGCCAGTGCCAATTCTCCCATATACTGCAGCCAGCCCGCCGAGCTGGGCAACGGCTGGCTGAGCCTGTGCATCCGTCCAGGGGATGGTAGCTGTTCCCAGGAATACGTCCCCTGCGTGCCAGACAATCTCCAGTGTTTCTGGCCGGGCCTTAAGCGAAACGGCCAGCATGCCAGCCTTTGCAGGTGCAGCGTCCGATGCATACGCCGTTTCGCCATTAGCTTCCAGATAGGGTATGCCGTCCTCCATGCCCAAATTTGCTATTGTGCGGCCATCGGCGGCTAGCAGGCTCAGGTACAAACCGGAACCAAAGCTGGGGGTATCACCCATAGACGGCAAGGGGGCTAATTCCACAGCAACGAACATGGAACCGCTAGCCAGATCCGGCATGGATGCTAGTGGCAGCTTGAGCGTGCTGTCTTCTTCCAGCGCAACGCCGTACGAAGCGCCTAAAGCTTCCGGATAGGGACGGCCAAAGGCAGATACGGTGCCGTTTGCAAACATGGATGCGGTATCCAGCAGCGAAAAGCCCATGGATTGGACCGCAGCTGCATCCGTAACCGGCACCTTAAACTCTGCACGGGCAAAAGCGGGTATATCCGATTCTGCTGGCGGCTGGAAGGGGAAATAGTCTGCGCTTATAAGGTGAACGCCCGCTTCGGCCGGAGCCTTCCATAAAAGCCTGTCTGCGCGCGCGGAAACCGGCCCGAACGACAGCACGAGCCCGTCTACAGACCACCGCACCCAGGGATCCGCTCCCGGCTCTGCCTGATACGCAAGCTTAAACAAGGCAGCCTGACCGGCGCTCTGTGAAGCAGGAAAGGCAAGCACCCGGAGTTTTGGAACCTGTCCCGCTCCTATAAGGATGAGCCTGCGGGTACCAGCAAGGCGGCTTCCATCATCGCGGCGGACCGTCAACAAAAGCGTGTAGTAGCCGGCGGCCAGGTCTTTTGGCAGGAGCACCGGCGGCAAACCCGTGTACAGGGAATCTACCGGAACAAAAACCGCATCGGCTCGCGCGGCTTTGCCCGTACCGAATACGAGCGTAGCTGCTTCGCTGCCATCGGACGCAAGGAGGACAAGCTCCAGGGCTTGGGCATCCGGAGCCTGGCTGGCTCGGCCCAGTTTGATCGCTATAGGCAGGGAAAGTTCCAGGGCAGAACCATCCAGAACCGGCGTATCTGCCTGTGCGCACTGTATCGAATACATGGATTCCAGCTCGCTGTCGCTGAGCAATACATTGCCTAAATCGCAGGCTGCAAGCATGAGGATTATGGAACAAACAACAAGGGGGAGCGCCAAACTCCCTTTTATGCGCATAGTCAGAATATACCACGGCGATAGTCGATATGCCACGAAACCGGATTTTTTTAGCGGGAAAACAGAACGCTGCCTGCTTCGGTGATAGTACCGTTCGTTCCTAGGTATGCGGACCAACGCTGGATGTCGCGGGCTATCGACAAAGCTGTAGAGCCAGTGGCAGGTGCCGGAGCATAGGCAAAACGTTCGATGGATACCGGCTGGGCTACGACGCTGTCCACAGAGCCGTCTTTCAAGTGTAGATGGAAAGCAGCCGTCCGGTACGTGGTATCCGCCATCATGTCAAACACAAAATTGCCCATGGAATACAGGATAAAGCCGCCATTGTAGAATTCCACGCCCTGGAGCACATGGGGATGATGACCAAGCACCGCTGCCGCTCCTGCGTCTATGGCAGCCCGTCCAAAGGCTCGCTGGGCAGCAGTCGGATAATGCTGGTGCTCGTCGCCCCAATGCACGGACACAAAGAGGTAGTCTGGTTGCAGTTCCCGTTTAGCCGCTTCCATATCGGCCTGCATATCCGCTATCGAAGCATGAGCAAGGCCTGCAGGCGAACGCTCTCCGTCATCGCTGTCCGGGGAAAAACCCAGCTGGATGTTTGTGCCGTGGCCGAGTAGCTCCGCGCGCGTTACGCGCATGGAACGAGCATCAGCCCTGGCTCCGCGGGCGCTCCATATAGGCTCGGCGTAGGCAAGAAACACAAAGCGCTTACCGTCCCGGTCCAGAACAGCCGGCTTACGCGCTTCATCCAGGTTCATGCCCGCGCCTGTCCTGGCTACGCCCAAAAGATCCAAAAACGCCAGCGTTTCTTCCAGGGCGCGGGGGCCGTAGTCGTTCATGTGGTTATTGGCCAGCGACACAACATCAAAGCCAGCCCATGCAAGGCCGTACAGCGATTCCGGATCGGATCGGAAGGTAACCACCGGCGGCTTTCCGGGCCATGGCTCTCCCAGGTATGAAACCGGCGTTTCCAGGTTTGCAAAGGCCAGGTCCGAGCCTTCAAGGATTTTGCGGGCACCGGCAAACAGGTAGCGAAAACCGTGTTCGGCGGCTCGCTTACCCGGCGTTCGCGACAGGAGAATATCCCCGCAGGCAACCAGGTGGTAGCTTCTGGATGCTTGGGCTTGTGGCTCCTGTGCATGCTCGCTTGCCAAAGGAAGCGCCACGGAAGGCACTTTGGGCCGCACCGCCAGGCTTAGGCTGGCGACAACTCCGCCCAAGCCGAGCACCAGCATCGAGGCGGCCACAGTCATGTGCAGTCTGGATCTCATTCCGCCTCGTACGGCTTTCTGGCCATGGGCATGCGCCTACCTATCCCGAAGGGCCGGGGCGATACTTTGATAACAGGAGCCGCTTGCCGCCTTTTAAACTCAGCGCGGGCAACCATACGCAGTATTTTTTTCGTTAGCTCCGCTTCGTTGCCCATGGCGATAATAGCAGTAGCGTCGGCATCCTGCTCGATATAAGGCCGCAAAATAGCGTCCAGTTTGTCGTAGGGCGGCAGGGAATCCTGATCCAGCTGGTTTGGTCTAAGCTCTGCGCTGGGCGGCTTGTCAATAATGGAACGAGGCATGGTGCCGTCCCGCTCGTGCATGCGCTCGGACAGGGCAAACACCTCGGTTTTTAGCAGGTCGCCGATGGGAGCCAAAGCGCCGCACATGTCGCCGTACAGGGTGCAGTAACCAACCG
The DNA here is from genome assembly GCA_029565815.1 of Spirochaetota bacterium. Classification (GTDB taxonomy): domain Bacteria; phylum Spirochaetota; class Spirochaetia; order Treponematales; family UBA12059; genus JAKLIU01. Next base: position 8,831 of record JAKQNL010000064.1, read on the forward strand.
CAAGCTCGCTTTTATTGCCGGTGGTTAACAGCATTGCACCGAACTTGTTGGACCAGGCCATGAGTATATCGCCCCGTATGCGGGCCTGCAGGTTCTCTTCTGTTAAATCCGCTTCCCTGCCTGCAAAGGCAGGCGCTAAGGTTTCCAGAAAAGCCGCAAAGGGCTTTTCTATGGAAATATTCTTTAGGGGGCAGCCCAGATTGTCGCACAACTCCTGGCTGTGGCGTACCGAGCCTTCCGACGAATAGCGCGACGGCAGGGTGATGCAGGTGAGGTTTTCTGGTCCTATGGCTTTTGCTGCCAGAACAGCCACCACGGCCGAGTCTATGCCGCCGGACAGGCCGAGCACTGCGGTTTTGAATCCACACTTGCGCATATAGCCCCGTATGCCTTCCACCAGGGCTTCTTCCAGCTCGTCGTAACGATTGGGCATGGCTGGGATTTTTGTCGTGCTGGCTTCCGCGTCGGTATCCACCACCAGCGTGCCCGGGCCAAAAGCACCCATTGCGCACAGCCTGCCGTTTTTGTCCACCAGAAAGGATCGGCCGTCGAATACCAGCGAGTCGTTGGCCCCCGCCATGTTGCAGTAGGCCACCGGCACCGCGCCCTCGGACGCAAGCTCGGAACACAGCTTGATGCGCAGGGACAGCTTGTCCAGCTGGTAGGGCGATGCCGACGGAACCACGATGAGGTCG
>JAKQNL010000067.1 GCA_029565815.1 Spirochaetota bacterium
GTAGTAGTTGCCCGATTCATGGTCCGGCAGTATGTCCACCAGCATGGGCTTCATGAAGGGCGCCACAGGCTCGGTAACGCCTGCTTCGTGGCAGTCCGGGTGCACCGGTATTTCCAGGTCCAGCATGCTTGCTAGCTCGGCCGCGTCGGCCCCGCCTGCGTTTACCACGGTGCCAGCGCTGTACGCGCCCTTGTCGCTAATCACCGTGCTTACGCGATGGCCGCTTTTTCCCATAGACAGCACCGTTTCGCCAAAGCGGAAGTCGGCGCCTGCCCTGCGCGCAAGGCGGTGGAATGCGGTGTTGGTCATAAGGGGCGAAGCAAAACCGTCGCCTGGGCTGTAGGTTCCTCCGCGTAGGCCTTCTGAGCGCACGCCCGGGCACAGCTGGCGCACGGCATCGGGGCTAATCCAGTCTATGTCCAAGCCTGCTTGCTTTTGGATGACCAAGAGCTCGCGGAAGGCTTTTTCCCGCTCTGCGTCATAGGCTACAAATAGATAACCACCCTGGCTCCACTCGATGTCTATGCCTTCTTCTTCCTGCATGGATTTTACGATGCGGATGGATTCCTGGCTTATCTTGATTTTTGCCGGGTCCGAGTGGGTTGCGCGCAGGCCTCCTATGGCCGCACGGTTCTGGCCGCGCCCCCAGGATGCTTCTTTTTCCAGCACTATGGTTTTTAGCCCGCGCTCGGCGCAGTAGCGGGCCAGGGGCACGCCTACCGAACCGGCGCCCAGTATCAGTACGTCGCAGTTTTCCATATTAGGCCTGCCTTTCCGCTTCGTTTACCAGCTGTCCCATGGGCACTTCCATCATAAGGGGGCGCTGCTTTCCGACCGTTACGGTGGCAGGGTCCACACCGGCCTTGCGGAAAACTTGAGGTAAAAGCACGGAGCAGGTTTTTGATCCGCATGCGCCCATGCCAACGCGGATGGTTTTTAGCTGGTTGATGTCCCGCACCTCGTTGTCCTGTATGAAACGCACGATATCGCCAACGCTAACCCGCTCGCATCGGCACACAATGGCGTTATCCGGCAGGTATCTGTAGCTGGCCACAGGTAATGGTTTTGTTACCGACTCGTCCTGCACCCGTATGCCAATAACCTTCATGGCATAGTCTGTAGGCACGCTAAAGGTAAGCACCCAGGTGCGGTATTTCTTATTGTAAAATTTCTTAACCAGGCTGCCCAACCCCAGGTTCTTGCCGTCCTGGTCTAAAAGCATTTTGCTAGTGCCCGTTTCCCAATCCGACGCGTCGTACTCAAAGGGCAGTTGCACTTCGCAGTTTCCGCTGCCCGCCATGCGCACCAAGGACACGGCCAGGCCCGGACAGGCTGCTACGCACATGGAACAGCCCTTACAGTTGTTGCCCTGAAAGTATGGCAGGTCCAAGAGCGAGCCTTTGCGCTTGGATAGTTTTATGGAATGCGTTGGGCACACGGTGGTGCACGGGTTACACGGAATTTCCTCGGTGCAAAAGAACACCGGTTGCCAGCTTGCCTGCGGAGCTAGCGGATCGCGTACTATCACGTCGCCGGGCCGGCTTTTAAGTACCTCGCGCTTGTCCAGCCATGCCTGGTCTATGGTCACGTTTCTGCCCATAATTTTTGCAAGTGACAGGGCGGCTATGCGCCCGCCGAACATTGCGCTGGACGCTTCGGCTATCTCCTCGGCGTCGCCAGCCTTGACCGCGGTAAAACCAAAGTCCACGGCCTGTTTGTACAACTCGTCGCAGGGCGACAGCCCGGCGGCAACCAACACGGTGTCCACCTCAAAGGTACGGGCCGTGTCCAGTATGGGCCGCCAGTCCTTGTCCACTGTGGCCACGGTAACGCGCTCCACCTTGCCGTCGCCTTCCACCGACAAAACGGTTGTATTCAAGTACACCGGTACGCCCATGCGTATGATCTTGTCCGCGTGCACCTTGTAGCCGTTGATCTTCGGCAGTATCTCGCAGATGCCCGCCACCTGGATGCCGGCCTGCAGGGCGTGGTAACTGCCGATAAGGCCCACGTTGCCCGAGCCTATGACGAACACTTTTTTCGCAGCCTGTACCAGGTCCCGGTTGACCAGGGTCTGGAACGCGCCAGCGCCGTACACGCCGGGAAGGTCGTTGCCGGGAAACACAATGGACCGCTCGCGGGCTCCGGCCGCCACCACGATGGCCTTAAAGTCCACCAGGGCGTAGCGCTCGTAGTTGATGTACAGCCCAGCCTTGCGGTCTTTGTATATGCCGACCACGGGGGAGTTTGCCATCACCCGCACCTTTGCGTGCGACCGGACCTTGGCTTCCAGCAGTTTGGCTATCTCGTAGCCGCGCGTGCCTGCGTAGCAGTCTTCTTCGGAACCGAAAAATTTATGGGTTTGCAGAACCAGCTTGCCGCCCAGGTCTGCTTTGTCGTCGGACAGTATCACGTCAAAACCGCGCTCGGCCAGCTCTGCCGCCGCGCTCAAGCCGGATGGGCCGCCGCCTATGACCAGCACCTCGCAGGAAAGGCTTTCCGGTTTCGGCTTGCCTGCAGGCTTGTCGTCCTCCGGTAGCTTCGGAAGGCCGCGCAGGCTGCGTACGTCCATGCCGGCCCGCAAGGCCGTGATGCATGACTTAACCACCAGCCCGTCTACCACCACCGAGCACTGTGAGCACTGCCCGTTTGCGCAGAATATGCCCTGGGGGGCCTTGTCCTTGTGGTGCAAGGAAAACTGCTTGATGCCGTTAGCGAACAAGGCCGAGCTTAATGCCTCGCCTGCATAGCCGTTCATGCTGTGCCCGTCAAAGCTGAACGAAACCACAGGCCGCCCGGCCGGCACGTCTACCACGGGATGACGCTCTATTCTGTTCATGATGCTCTCCGATAGAACACTATGGAAGCACGGGCTGGCGTTGCTGTCAAGGGTGATATATCAGATTGATACCACGCCGGGCGTTACGAAGCTTTGGGTAGTGTTACGAAGCTTTGGGTAGTGTTACGAAGCTTTGGGGAAATCATATTTTCAGCATACAAGTATTGACAGCTCACAGAGCACAGCTTAGCCTTTTATGCGGTTGTTGAGCTGATTTCAAAAGCCGCTTGCTTCTGGTATTGGCTTTGCGATTGTGTGCGTTTGTATGAAAATTTCGCAGACGCTATGCACATCATAGAACAATGGAGATCTTTCAAAACTCATTTGACTTTTGAACGAGCCTCTGTTGGCTCGAAAAAACTTGTAAGAATCTTGAACCGCAGGTTTGTAGTTTTGCGATTCTATTCTAAGAATATGCATTATTTGGTGCGGGATGCTCGTTCCGCTACAACGGAGGGTTCTATGGCCTTTATAGACATGCTCAAGTGGGACACGACCAACGATGTTTTTGCATGGAAGCATCCCGAACAAAACTTGAGCACCTTTACCCAGCTCATTGTGCATGAAACGCAAGAGGCCGTTTTGTTTTCCAAAGGTCAGCTCATGCAGAAATTTGGCCCCGGCAAGCACACGTTGGACACGGAGAACATTCCATTACTGCGAAAGCTATTTGGCCTGCCCTTTGGCGGGAAGAATCCGTTTACTGCAGAAGTTTGGTTTGTGAACAAGGCTAGTCCGCTCAACCTGCCCTGGCGCACGGATTCAATGCGCTACAAGGATCCAAATTACAATGCCATGGTTCCGCTTATGGCTGAAGGGCAATACGGTCTTCAGGTCGTAGATGCCGAGCGCTTTTTGCTCAAACTGGTCGGAACGCTGCATTCATTTAACGCAAAATCGCTGGCGGATCATTTCCGCGGCGAACTGGTTTCCAAGACCAAGTCCACAATCGTTGCGAAAATGATAGCGGATCGCATAGGCATCATGGACATATCCGCATATCTCCATCCCATTGGTGAGTTTTTGCGTGCGGCTATGGTGCCGTTCTGGGAAGAAAACGGTTTTAGGCTCGTTAATTTTTATGTTACTTCTATAGATATTGACGAAAATACTCCAGATGGGGCCCAGATTTTGCAGTCGATCGCAAAGAGGTCCACTCGTGATATAGAAGGTTTCACGTACCAGCAGGAGCGAACTTTTGATACCTTGAACAAAGGTGCTGCCAGCGGAATGGGCATTGGGCTAGGCATGGGCATAGGCCAGGGCTTTGGCTCAAGCATAGGGGCAGGTGCTGGCGCTACTATCATGAACCCAACCAATCAGCCTTTTTCCAATGACACAAGTGCGGGAGTTTCTGGTTCTGGTCACGGCGGTGCGCCTGGAATAGGCGGGCCGGGTGTGGCTACGGGTCCCGTTGTGTATTGCGCAAAATGCGGAACCAAAACCGGAGGTGCAAAATTTTGTCCTTCGTGCGGCAAAGCGTATCAGCCATGTCTGGCGTGCGCTGCGGACAATCTTGCAAATGCAGTGAAGTGCGTCATGTGCAATGCTCCGCTGGGTAGCAAGTGCCCGCAATGTTCTGCACCCTTGGCTATGGATGCAAAGTTCTGTCCTTCTTGCGGTTCTAACCTGAAGCGGGGATGCGCTACCTGTGGAACACACGTTGCTGCTGGCACAAAATATTGCCCCAACTGTGGGTCGGCCATTTAAGGGAGCGCACCATGAGTGAAAAATTTCCTGTTGTTGGAACTGTTGCAACCTATGTTGCCATTCCTCTAGGTTGGGCCACACTTGCGCTGGCATATTTTTTCGTACTCCCGCTGTCCATGCAAACAGGGATTTCTGCACTTATTGCGCTTGGTGCAGGTTTAGCGTGGACGATGTTGGCGTGGTCAGTGAAGGCTTTTTTACGGCCGGCTGCAGAAGTGGGTTCGGAAGCTGTAGTCGTTGCATTAAGGCTCATCATAGCGCTTGCATATTGTTTTGGAATCTACTTTGTTGCAAAGCGATTTATTTTTACCATGGTGCCGGTAACTTTCCGGCAAATGGCTGGAGTGCAAGCCGTGCTGTTTGTGGCTGTGCTCCTGGCGATGCTTGCTACAAGTTTTATCGGGGTAAAAGCGCGAAAGTTAAGCGCTTCGCAAGAATCGGCACGTAGCGGCATTGTGGAATTGCGGACACAGTTGGAACTAGCTATTTCCGAATGCAAGGTAAACAACAGCGTGTTTGGCGAACTGGAAGCGGGTCTTTCTAAGGCAAGGGATACGTTGCGATACACCAGTCCGTCTGCAAAACCCTTTGCCGCGGAACTAGAAACGCGCATGCTCAGTGCTTTGCAGCGCTTACGTGGTTGGGCTCAGTTTGCAAAATCCTTAAACGCAGGAGATGCGCAATTGAAAGCCCAGTATTCGGAAATGCAAGGTTTGTTGGCGGATCTTAATAACGATGCTGTAACACGAAGCCGTTTAAGTACATGAATTGTAATTCCAAGGCGCAACTAATAACACAGTTTTAGTTGCTAGAGAATGTAATTAAAGGAGCAAACAATGGCGGGTAAGGTTTTTCCGGATTCATCGGGTGTCCATGAAGACATGGCAAAAATCCTTTTTGATTACTACAAAGGGGTAGCCGAAAGTATTGTTGCGCAGGAAATCGAATTTGAAAACCGAATTGCGAATGTTCAAGAGGATATTGCTGCATCCGCAAGCAGGAAGCAGAAATCCTTAAAAAAGAATGCCGTAACTGGCATTGCTCTGGCTTTGACCGGTGGCTTTACCATGTTTGCGAGTGTATTGTTTGGCCTTGTTATTATCCTTACGGGTTTGTACTTTGGCTTGCAATTGTTGTTAGCAAAAAAGAAAGAAGACAAGTTCATAGAAGCATGCCATGAAAAAGAACGTTTGCTGGAAAATGACAAGGCAAGTATTCGACGTGATTTTAAGGTGCACCGGCTGGGTGTAGCCTGGGTTCCGGTTGCAACCAGAATTCCCTTTCAGGGGCAAAGCTTCCTCATGGATAATACCGGAACGCTGCCTAGGCATAAATTTGTGCTCTACGATATTAAAGACAAAGATGGATTGGCTTCTACCGCTGGTAAGTTGGAAGAAATTCTTACCACCATTCCAGCAGTTGATACAACAGAAGATTCCGAGACGCTCGATACAAGCGCTTTGTCCGCTTCCATTCCAAGGCTTAATCTTGGGGATTGGGCTTCGTCTTTGGACCGTAACGTGCGTAAGCTGAATTATACATTTAGTAATCTTAATGAAGCTTCTGTGGAAATTCCTATTATTGAACCAGCAAGCGATTTGGCTGCTTTCCTTGCAAAGCACGGTGAGGATGAAGCCCCGGAAGAGCTTAAGGTAAAATTATTCAATACCAATGGCCTGCAGGGAGCAGTAAGCAGCTTTGATGAGCTTGCAGAACTGAGCAAGTCTCGGAGTTCCGGAGAAGGAAAGAGCGTTGAGGATTTTTGCCGTTCCATAATGGAAAAAGCGGCGGTAACTTTACAGCTTGTTTCCGATGCTCGTGGCCGTTCGCTGGAAAAGGTCAACCAATACGGGCTGCAGTCTTTGGGAATGCTTATGAAAGGCTCGTTTAATTATTATAGCCCTGAACTGGAATCGGAAAATATAGCAAAGATCCGCGAAGAGAAATTTAATTTCGCGGATGCTAGCGAATCTTGGGAGCCTTTGATATTGAACAAGAGTTCTCGAGTTTCCTATGATCTGTTGTCAGACAACTGGGTCGCGGAAGACGGTTCGCGTACTTCAAATTCCTATGGCATACACCAGATATTTGAAGAGATTTTTATGCCCATGGTATCCAGCTTTATGCAAGAAAATCGGCTAGAACGTCTTAAGGTATACAATGATATAAGAAACCAGAAGATAGATTACCTTAACCAATGGCATAGGGATACGGATGATTTTTATGCACGTAACCGTGCAGAGATCAATGAATTGTCCAATCGCATCCGTTCGCTTACGGCAGATTACTTGTCGGATTTGAACACCTACAAATCCTTGGCGCAGGCGGTTTCCGGAATGGAAACAAGCGGTCAGCCGGAGCGTATAAAAGAGATAGCGGCGGAAAACGATAATATCGCAGTTATGCTGTCCCAGGCTCAGATCTATTCACAGTTTATAGAAGGTTTTAATACTCGTTTTGAAAATTTCAGACAGCAGATAGGCGAGCTTGCGCAGGAGTTTGAGCATATAGAGTTCTTTGAAGCGTCGTTGCGGGATGGAGAGGCGCGCGATGCCGCCCAGGCACTAGCAGCGGTAGATTGGGAAGAACGAAGGCGCGTCCTGTTGCGTCTTGGACACCAGATTGCTAAGGGTTCGAATCTTCCGCCAGAGCCAAGTATCGAAGATAGAGCCCAGATGGATAGCATGATCAATTTGATAGCCATGTACGAAAACTTGAAATCCGAACTCGATCAGGAAGAGAAAATGGCATCCAGAGCGGATGCACAGGCTCGTGTTCCGATCGAGGCTGATACCCAGATGGTGGCAGCTAACGATGGAGAGCAGCCATGAGCAATAACGTTTTCACCTTCCAGGTGGATACCGCTCCGATGGGCGATTCGTTGATGCATATTTCCGGAGCGGTTAATTCTGCGACCGGGGCGGTCCTGGAGTCGGCTGCTGCCATTGTGGCCGCAGAGCAAGAAGGTTCAAAAGCGGTAAGCAGAAATATTACAGCGGGCTTTTTCTCGCTTATACGAAGCCAGGTGGAGCAGAAAAAAGCTGCAGCCAAGAGTTCTGTGGATGCAAAACAGGCGCAGTTAGTAGTAGAGAAAAACGCGTGCGCAAATACAGAAGCGCAATTTATTGCGGATTTTAACCGAATTAAGAACCGGTACAATAAGCTTTTCACTAATCTTAACAAGGCGCTTAAGCAACGGATTCAGGAGATCGACAAACCCGCTTTCCGAATGGTAGAGGACGATTACCGGTTTTCTATCCGCAAGCGCATGTTTCTTGTTGGCGGTTCCGCTGTTTCCGGCATAGAAACCAGCAACGCTAATGCAGCCCTGCGTTCCAGCCAGACAAAAGGTCAGGTAGTGCGCTTGCTCGGTTCAATTAAAAACTACTTGGCTAAGACACAGAAGCTTAAGCTGGAAATCGCATCCATTCTGGGCACGGATAGAACCGACTCGCCACAAGAGATATGCCTGCCGTTCTTGGTTGCCGAAATCGACAGCATGATAGGAGATGCGCGTTCATGGATGCTGCGTACGCCACAGGGCATGCAAGATTTTTCGTTTTCAGGCGAGCTTGAATCCGGTATCGATGCGATAGATCTTGGTACAACAACATGGGCTGAGGCTGAAAAGGATTTTCGGGATCGCGTTGCTCAGCACTTTGGCACACGTCTTCAAGATACCCCGTTGAACCGTCGCGTAGCACAGACGATTCAAGATCTGTTTGAGGCTTCGGCGTGGCAGGTGATGAAGGGTATTCCATCATGAGTTACCGCCGCGTGTATCATGGGGTGATAACCGGAAGCGCGACCGAAAGGGTAAGTTATCCGGCTAGCCAAAATGGAGGAAGCACCACTGTCCGTGTTAATTACAGCGAGCCGTTTGTAGTTAATATTGATGTAGATACAGACCCGGTGGATTCGGGAATCGCAGCCTGCAAGTATCAGCTGACGGAACTAGAAGGCTCGATACACATAAGTTCAAAAAATCAGGTACTAGAGAAAGCTGAATCCACGCGCCGTGTAGTTAAAGCAGCTTTGGATGGATTTGGCTCTTTGATTTTTTCCGAGATTGATCAGCAATTGGTAGAAATTGCAGCTCGCATACATGCTGCAACCGCTTTGCTGTTGGAAGAAAACAAAGAGGCGGAAAAAAGAGAAGCGCAGTCTACAAAGGATTTCCAACGCATAAAAGAGCGCTACGCTAGCTTGTTTCACACGCTTAATAAAGATCTAGATCGCAGAATACGAGCGCTCGATGAAGCTGCGTTTAAGCTTGTACGCTCCGATTTCCGTGAGCGGATATCGGAGCCCATGATGGCCATTCCGGCATCTACGGCCGTATATGCATCGGAAACCGCGCCGGCTATCGAGCGAACCGGTACAAGTTTTACCAAGCGCCACGTTTTGGACTTGCTTGCCGGTATTAGGCGCTACCTTGGCTCGCATGCGAAAACGAGAACCGAAATGTCGAGCATGCTTTCTTCGGAGGCCGCAACGGAGGCTGCAGATATTTGCCTGCCGGCGCTTATGGTAGAGAGTGATGATCTTAACAATCTAAAGCTAGATATCCTAACGTGTAAGGATATTGCATCTCCGGCTATGGATATCGAAAGGCTTCGTAAATTCTTTCTAGACCGCAGCTGGGTAGAGCCGCCTGCATCGCTTTCTGAATTGGTACATCGACGCTTCATGGAGCTATTGGGCGAATCGTTCGACCTAAGCGATCCTGTAAAGAAACGAACAGCCGATCTAACGGTAAAACTTATGCGCCAGAATTCCTGGCTTTCCGCTGTATAAGGAGCATCATTATGAATACACTGAAATCGGTCAATTTTAACGAAAATAAAATATCACTTTATGGAAACCTGGTCGAGTCTGACATTCTGCCAACTGTTGCAAAGGAACTTGGGCGTGACGTTTCCGTGGATGGCGAGACTGTTGTGAACGGCGCCATTTACGCGCGCAACCTGTATGTTACAGCTGGCCCTTTTAGCGTATCCGGAGCCGTATTTGCGCAAGGCGAGATACATATAAAGCCGGACGCAAAAGGCCGCATCTTGTTCAAGAAAGCAGTTGGATGTACGGGTACAATTGCAGCTCTTATTGCCGGCGGCCGAGCTACATTTCTTGGTGATATTTCCTCTAAGAAGATAAGCTTGCGCAACTGTTTTGTTTCCGGATCTCTGATGGCTGATGAAATCGATATAGAAGACTGCGTTGTGTTGGGCGGAGCGTTTGCTATGAACAAGCTTTCGGTGCGTCGATCGGTTATAGGAACCTTCAATGCCCCGGAGGTTCTTCTTGCCGGCAGCGTATATCTTACAATGCCCTCTGCTTATTCTGTAGAGTCGGTTTCGGCACTTCCGGACTTGGAGCTTTGGAATTTAACCACTACCGATTTGGCTGCTTTGTATTTTGGGAAAACCGAAAAAGAAGACTCTGGAAAAATCCGCATGGATCCTAAGGGCGATTGTGTAGAAGTGCAACTGACGGATTCTAAAGGCAACCGCCAGACCATTCGCAGTCTTTCAGTGGCGGGCAAAGTAATGATGGCGGACATATTGGAAATGGGTGAATTGAGAAATCATTTTATTTTAAAGGCTGGGGCATTAGCAGGGCACCTGTCTAAAACTTTTCGCTTGGAGGAAGGGGAGCTGCAGCAGGAAAAAGTTGAAAATTTATTTTTTGACATGCTGTCCGGGACAGTGAATGCGAAAGTCCTTACAAAGACAGTAGGATTTGAAGAGTTGGTAGAACGGTATTCATAAAGCGTACTGAAAAAGGGGGCATTGCAGTGTCCCCTTTTTTTAGACCTCAGTGGGTTTATTTCTGGTGAAAGACAGAGCCGTACTCAAGCATGTTTTTTTTCAGCCATGCACAGCCGTTTTCTTCGGCCGTAAAAAGAATAGCCAGAACAGCGCGGTAGACAGCGCGTACAGGGCGGCCGTTAGCGTAAATGACGGGGCAAAGCCGCGCGTGGCTATGATGGATCCGGACAGTTTTGCGGACACCATCCAGCTGCCGGTCCAGTTGAGCATTTTAAGGGCGTTCATCAGGTGCTGCTGGCTTGGCGGAACCTTCTCAAGGGTAAAGTTGTCGTTGATGGGGGATGACATGTTCATCAGGGTCTGGCGTATCAAAAAGGCGACGATGACCAGGGGCAGCCAGCGCAGGTAGGTAAGCACCAGGATAAAGGGCACCGAGATGGCCTGGCTTATGAAAATCGCGCGGCGCTTGCCGGTGCGTCGGGCTATGGCAGGACCCGCGGCCATGCCCAAAAAGGTGGACACTTGTCCAAGGGCAAAGATGACGCCAATGACCGAGTCGCCAAGCAAAAACTCGTTCTTAAAGTACAAGTTCAGGTAGGGTATGGTAAGGCCCGCGCCCATGCCGGTAAAAAAGCCGGGTATCAACAGCTTTGCATACAGGCCAACGTCGATGCGCCCCAGGGGCTGGCGTTTGGCCATTCCCGGTGCTGTGGCATTTCCTTCATCCCGTATGGCCAAAAACGGGGCAACCGATGCGCCAACAAAGCATGCGCCAAGCACCAGGGCAGCCTTGTATGCGTACACCTCGTCGCCGGAGGCCGCGAATACGATGTCTTTGAGGAGGCCGCCTGCAAGGGAGCCTATAACGCCGGTGCCCATGCTTAAGGCTCCGTTTATGGAAAACAGGTGTATGCGTTCTTTGGGGCTGGAGTTTTTCATGAAGAACGGGCCTGCGGCAACCTGGTACAGCGAGGTAAAAGCCCCGGCCAGAAATACGCTTGCGGCTATCAACCCAAACCCGTTGAGCATGCCCTGGCCCGCGTATGCAATGGCCGTCAGTATGGCCATGGATGGAAGGAGCTTACGCGAGTCCATGCGAGCCACCAGAAAGCTGGCTGGTAGGGCGATTAGGAAGGAGCCAAAAGCTCGTATTGACAGAATTGTTCCTATAGCGGCTTCGTCGTACTGTAGTTTTTTCAGGTACAGGTTCAGTAAGAGCTGGACCAAGTTGGAGCCTATGCCCAAAAGCACGTTGCCCAAGAGGAACAGGCGGGAGTTTTTGCTGAACAGGGAAAACGCTTCGCGGTATTCGGAGAATAGCTTACGGAAAAAACGCATGGCCGTATGGTAGCGACGGCGAGCCCGTAGGGCAAGCCCGGGTAGGGCTAGGACCTTGTGGCTGGCATTATGGGCAGTCATGGTGTATTCTGGAACGACAGGGGTTGTGCATGGCGGATCGACGGAAAGTTATAGTTTCTCGGATCGCTGGCCGCCTTGCAGGAGCCGCACCCTTATTCATCAGCCTTGCCGGCATGGTGCTTACCCTTATCCTCTTTCTGTCACTGCAAGGCTCCCGCCAGGAAGCGCTTGAGCAGTCGTTCCGCCACGATGCCGCAAGCCACGCCCAGCTTATCGCTGCCGCGATGGAAATGCGCCTTAATGAAATACAAGCCCTGGCCCGCTTTTTCATGGGTTCCGCTGTGGTATCCAAAGAGGAATTCTCCGAATTCGTGCAGCCATGGCTTGGTTTTGGCAAGTTCCAGGGTTTAGCCTGGATGCCGACTCTGGAGTATCCGGCAGGTGTTGTAGGGCTTCCGTATGTGGAGCTTTCGCGGACTGCGAATCAGGCGGCCCTGCAGACCTTTTTACGGAGCCCGGAAACAAGCGTAGCGGTGGAGCAATCCATGCTTTCCGATATGCCGGTGGCTTCCAGGCCGCATCCGGACGGCGATGTAGCCTATATGACCATAGCGCTGAGTGTTGGGAATAAGGATGGCTCTGGCGGTACGATTTTGGGCATCATGGAAATTCATGATCTTCTGGAATCGGAGCTCATCTATGGCTCCAGCAAAAGCATCAACCTTGTCGTACGGGACGCGTCGCAGAGCGGAGCGCCAGTCATCCATGATCACAAGGCCTTGTATGGCAAAGTCCCTAGGCCGTCTTCCGCCTTGGGCCGCCTCTTGTTCCTCCACCATCACGATTTTGCAGGGCGCAATCTGATATTCGAGTTCCGCCCAAGCACCGATTATCTGCCCGGTATCGATGTGTCGCCGTGGTTTACCCTTGCAAGCGGTCTGGCTCTGTCCACCTTTCTGGGGCTGTACCTGCGCTCCCTGTCCATGGGCCTGGGTAGCGCGGAGAAAAAGGCCCGGCAGCTTACCGAGGAGTTCGAGCTGTATTTTTCCACAGCTCTTGACATGTTCGCGATAGCGGATACTGATGGGCATTTCCTTAAACTGAACCCCCAGTGGGAAGTTGCCCTGGGCTGGCCGGTTGCTACGCTGCAAGGTTCGTTGTTCCTGGATTACGTGCATCCCGATGATATCGAACGGACAAAAGCTGCGGTTAGCCAGCTCAGTAATCGGGAGACTGTGGTGGATTTCGTTAACCGCTACCGTACCGCTTCCGGCGACTACAGAATGATAGAGTGGCGGTCGGTTACCGGCCCCGACGGCAAGACCATCTACGCTGCTGCCAGGGACATAAGCGAGCGTATCCGCATGGAAGACAGCATGCGCAAATCCCTCCGGGAAAAAGAGGCTCTCCTTAAGGAAGTACACCATCGGGTTAAGAATAATTTGCAAATTATATCCAGCATGCTGGATTTGCAGACAGCCAAAGATTCCAGCCCTGCATTTGCCGCCGCGGTAGAGGAAGCCCAGGGGCGCATACGGACCATGGCCCTTATTCACGAGCAGCTGTACCGGCAAGGGGACTTTGCGTCCATAAACTTTGGCCTGTACGCGGACGAACTGGCCTCGTCCCTGGTGAGGGATTTTGCCCGGCGGCCGGTTGCGCTGTCTGTGGACGTACGTGATTTTACCCTGGATCTGAGCTCGGCCATATCCTGCGGCCTTGCCCTCAACGAGCTTGTTACCAACGCGATCAAATATGGTGTGCCGGAAAACGCAAAGGCTCGCATTGCCATTACCGCCTTCCGCCGGGAGGACGAATGCGTGTTGCGTGTGTCGGACAACGGCCCCGGCCTGGATCCGGCTCTGTTTGAAAAGCCGGAA
>JAKQNL010000077.1 GCA_029565815.1 Spirochaetota bacterium
AAACCACCGGTATTCCTGGCAGAAAACCTGGAATTCTCATACGACAAAAAACTTGTGTTTAGCTCTTTATCTATCACAGTAACCGAGGGTAGCGCCGTCGCCATAGTTGGGCCTAACGGATGCGGAAAAACAACCTTACTAAAAGTGCTAAACGGACTTACGGGCCCATTCCGGGGCAAGCTGGAATTTCTGGGCGAACCGATGCACAAGAACAGGAGCCTACGGACAAGATCGGTATACCTACACCAGTTTCCTGTCATGTTCGCAGGGAGCGTCCAGGCAAACTTGGCGTATCCGCTGCTGGTTCGAGGCGAGCACAAGGATAGAGCCATGGCTAGGGCCGCATGCGTTGCCGAAGATTTTGGCCTTGCCTCACTCTTAGCACGGGAGGCAAACCGTTTGTCCGGTGGCGAAACCCAGCGACTGGCTTTAGCCCGCGCGGTTAGCGCCGGAGCGGATGTGCTCCTTTTAGATGAACCAACGTCATCTATGGACGGAAAAAGCGATGACATGGTACGATCAATGCTGTTGATGCTCAAAAAAAGGGGCACGACGCTGTTATTTTCTAGTCACGATCCATCGCTTGTGTCGCTTTTAGCAGACGAAACATACCGCATGGACGGCGGCATTTTGGAGCGAAAAACATGAAACGTGAATTGGTTCATCCCGATGACGCCATTGCAATCATACAAAGTGCCCTGGTAAAACCGGAGTGCGAAGTGGTTCCCCTCGCGCGCGCGCTTGGCCGGGTGCTGCCGTACGAACTACGCTCGAGCATTGACCAACCACCGTTTGATAAAGCAGCCATGGACGGCTGGGCGTGGAAACGCGACGGGCTTTCGTGGATTCCACAACAAAAGCTCCGTGCATGCGGCTCAGTCGCAGCAGGAGCTGATAGCGCTCAAACTGTAGGCTTTGGCGAATGCGTGCGCGTCATGACAGGGGCATCCGTTCCAAAGGGCGCAGACTGTATCCAGCGCTTTGAGTGGTCAGAGGAAGAATCAGGCCTTGTAACATTCACCAAAGCCGAACATGAAGATAACATAATACAACGCGGCGCAAACGTGCGAGCCGCAGATATACTCCTACATCCTGGCGTGCTTAAAGCCCAGGACATAGCCATACTTGCTGCCGATGGACAAGCTTCGCTTAGCGTGTCGATCTGTCCACGTGTGGGCGTACTGTCTACCGGCACCGAGCTTTCAGAACCAGGGCAAAAATTATCGGGCTCCAACATATACGATTCCAACCGGCCGCAAATCATAGCCCAGCTAGCTTCCATGCCCTGCTTTGTTCTTGATCTTGGTTCCGTTCAGGACAACTTTGACGCCACCGTAAAACTCATTCAAAGCGCAATGAGCACAGTCGATGTACTGGTGCTTTCCGGCGGCGTTTCTATGGGCGATTTTGACTATGTGCCGAAAGCCCTTGCAACCTTGGGTGTAGAAGCATTGTTTCACGGCGTGGCCATGAAACCGGGTAAGCCAACGTGGTACGGCCGTAAAGGCAACTTCCACGTGTTAGGACTGCCGGGAAACCCAGTATCGGTGTTTGTTAATACAGAATTACTTCTTAAACCGCTTATTTTCGCGCTGAGTGGTATTATACAAAGCGATTCTTTGATTCCTGTACCCGTAACACAAACCATAGAACGCACCAATTCAGACCGTGTAGAGTTTCTGCCTGTAAGCATTGCAAGCGACGGGGCTACTGCGGTTCCATATTCGGGATCTTCTGCCATACAGGCGCTCGCGAACGCGAATGGCTTTTTACGTTTAGAGATTGGACAGAAATCTATCCAGAAGGGTGAACTAGCCTATGTTAGACTCGTACGGTAGAAACATCCACTATCTGCGCGTATCGGTAACAGACCGATGCAACCTGCGCTGCCAATACTGCATGCCGGAAGAAGGCGTACAGTGGCTACCCCATAGCCGCATCCTAAGTTTTGAGCAAATTCGTGATGTGGTGGCTGCTGCCGTTGGCCTTGGCTTTGATAAGGTTCGGCTAACAGGCGGAGAGCCATTAGTGCGCAAAGGCATAGAAGATCTAGTTTCCATGCTTTCCGGCATCCCCGGCTTGTCCCATCTGGCCATGACAAGCAACGGTACCCTGCTTGCCCCGCTTGCTTCGGTTCTTGCATCAAACGGCCTACGGTCAATCAACATATCGCTGGATACGCTCGATCCAGAAAGGTACGCTTCAATAACGCGAGGCGGAAAACTGTCCGATGCGATAGACGGAATACTAGAAGCCCGCTCTGTCGGCTTAGCAGTAAAGCTCAACGTCGTAGTGTCGCCAGATTCTGCTTCGGAGCAATTAGCTGCGATAGAAGCCTTTGCACAAGAGCACGGCTGCTTGGTGCAAACCATACGAGAATACCGCCTGGATGAAAAAAAACGGGATGACGAACGATTCATGCGCCCGCCTCCGTGTTACCAGTGCGACAGGATACGGCTTTTGGCCACCGGAGAACTTAAGCCATGTCTTCATGGCGATGCTTCCATTCCGGTGGATTTCTCCGATATCCCCGGAAGCATCCTGCGCTGCATTGCGCTTAAGCCCCCGTGCGGAGCCGAAGCTTCCGAACACGTTGTAAGCGCAATAGGAGGATAACATGGCTCATGGAACGCAGTTTACCCACTTGGATGATGCAGGCAAAGCGAGCATGGTCGATGTATCCGGCAAAGTTCCCGTGAAGCGAACAGCTAAAGCCAGCTGCAGGATTTATCTGTCTCCGTCCACTATTGCCTTGATACGCGGCGACGGGATTCCAAAGGGCGATGTGCTAGCCACAGCCCGGATAGCCGGCATTATGGCCGGAAAACACACGTCGGATCTCATACCCCTGTGCCACAACATAAGCATAGACAAAATCGGCGTTGATTTTCATATATTAGAAGACCACATAGAAATACAAAGCGTCGCTGTGTGCGTAGACAAAACGGGGATAGAAATGGAAGCGCTCACTGCTGTAAGCGTCGCAGCTCTTACTATCTGGGATATGTGTAAGGCCGTAGACAAAACCATGCATATAGACGGCATTACGCTTAACGAAAAAACTAAGAGGGACCTTTAAAAACTTGAGTTTTTAGAGGTCCCCTAAGGAACAAGGGGTATAAAGAATGGAAAATGAAGGCAGGTTTTCTATTGTGTCGATAAATATTTCCACCGCTACCGGTGTTAGAAAAGACAGCATACAGGAAGCCGAACTCGTCGTAGACCACGGCATACAGGGCGATGCCCATGCAAAATCCTGGCACCGCCAGATTTCGCTATTGGCCACCGAGGATGTAGACAGCATGAGAGGCAAAGGCATAGAGCTGGATCCAGGTATATTCGCAGAGAATATCACCACCAAGGGAGTGAACTTATCTTCGCTGCCCGTTGGGACAAAACTCTTTATAGGAGACGCGGAACTTGTTGTAACCCAAATAGGCAAGGAATGCCACCATGGCTGCGCGATTTACCAGACCGTAGGCGACTGCGTCATGCCCAGAAAAGGAATATTTGCAAAGGTCGTTAAAGGGGGGACAATCAACCGTGAAAGTAGCTGTCATTACCGTATCTGACCGCGCATCCAGGGGCGAGTACGAGGACCTGTCCGGCCCTGCAATGCAAGAAATATTCGCAAACCTGGTACCCGAAGCACAGGTATCACGTCTTATAGTTGCAGACGATACAGACGCGATTTTGAATGCGCTGGAGTCTAAGAAAGACAGTGACTGGATTTTTACAACCGGAGGAACAGGCCCATCTCCACGGGACGTAACGCCAGAAGCTACCCTGCAGTTTGTGGATCGCAGCATGCCAGGCTTAGCCGAATACTTGCGTTTAGAGTCGCTTAAAGAAACCAGCCATGCCGTCTTTAGCCGCGGCATTGCAGGCATGAAAGACCGGTGCTATGTGGTAAACGCGCCTGGTTCCGTTAAGGCGGCGCGTTTGTGCGCAAGGATCTTCGCTCCTCTCCTTGAACACGGCAGGGCCATGGCACAGGGCGAAAGTCACTAATTGCATGTTTTTTTTAACAGCATAAAAAAGGCGCTTGCCGTTTGGGGCAGCGCCTTTTTTTAGTACTTCACATCAGCTCTCATTAACTAAAATTCGCCTCACATGCGCTAACGGCTTTTTCACATAATTGATCGGCTTTGGCCCGTAGTTCGGCAGCAGCCTTTTTCATCGAAGCGACGTAGGCTGCGTCGCTTATGCTGCCAAGGTTGATAAGCACATTGAGTGCCGCTCCATGCGCGCCAGCTCGAGCCATAAGGGCCGCAACACCTGCGTCGCTTGCAGAATTCTTGTTGCCCGCGACCGCTTGCACAGCAAGAGAAGCAGCATCCACACACGCCTTGGCCGTTTCCAAAGGAACAGCTATGGCGGACTTGTAACCAGCAAGCAGCGCTTTTTCCCGTGCTTCAATTTCCTCAGGCGTTTTCTTTGGCAGCTTCATTGCTTCCATGACAGCGTTAAACGCATTGGTATCTTCATCTACGGCTTTAGCAAGCCGAGCCTTAACAGCCTGGGCTTGCACCGCTAGGTTTGACATGCTGTTCCATAGACCTTCATAGCCTTTTTTTCCTATGGTCAGGTTAGCAACCATTGCAGACAAGGCAGCCGCAAGGCTTCCAGCAAGAGCCGCAACCGAGCCGCCACCTGGAGCCGGCGACTCGCTGGACACCTCGTCCACGAATGCGGACACGGTCATATCCATAAGAGGTGAAGCTTCTTTTACACAGT
>JAKQNL010000078.1 GCA_029565815.1 Spirochaetota bacterium
TTTCACTTCCAAAACGCATGAATCATCCACCACAGGACGAGTGTACGCGTGTGCGGTTGCAGCGGATGCTAAGGCTGTGCAGCAGTCTAACGATGCAAGCTGGGCGGCAAGTATCGCAAGCTGCGGCGCATCTGGCACAAGCGTATCCCGTAGGCTTTCGAACAAAGCTTTTTCCAGCTCCACAATGCGCTCGGAAGCTCCGTTGATGCGGGATTCCAGCTCGGACAAGGCCTCGGTTACAAAGCGCTCTGTAGTACTTGTGGACTGCCGGCGGATAAAATGCGACGGAGCGTTACCAGCAGCGTTTTTGGACAGCTCCAGATAGTAGCCAAGCACGCGGTTATATTTTACTCGCAGGCCGCTTAGGCCGGTTTTGGTCCGTTCATCGTCCAGGTAGCGATCCAGCACGCCGTGGGCATCGGCCTTAAGCAGGCGGTAGGAATCCAGCTCGTCGTTCCAGCCTTCGCGAATAAAACCGCCGTCGTTTATGGCAAGAGCCGGCTCGTCCATGATGGCCTTTGTTACGGTATCCGCAAAGGCAGACAGCTCGGCTGACGCAGCAGCGCTTACGGACAGGCCGGAGGGAGCATTGGCTGGGAGGGCTTGTTCAAGTTCCCGTGCGGCATTGATGGTGTTTCGTATAGCCAAGAGGTCTCGGGGGCCGCAGCGCTTCATGGCTAGCCTGGAAGCAAGCCGTTCCGCATCCATGCAGGAAGCAAGGAGCCTGCGGACACGCTCGAGCGACCTTTGATCACGGTACATGCAATCAACTGCATCGAGGCGTTCGTTGATACGCTGTACCGAGCGCAGGGGCAACAGTATGCGCCTGTACAGCTCGCGAAAGCCCATAGCCGTACGTGTATGGTCCAGCACATCGAGGAGGGAAAACGATAGTCCGCCATCCCGCAGGTTACGTACCAGCTCCAGGTTTTTCTGGCTGGCTTCGTCTATGGCCAGGTATGCTTCGTCCGCCGCTTTGCCCAGCGAGGTAACATGGACCAGATCCCGGCCCAGGCAGTCGCGCAGGTAGGATAGAACCATGCCAGCGGCAGCGAGGGCCGGATCGTCCAGCTCAAAACCGAAGCCGCGCATGTGGCTTGTGCGGAAATGGCCAGTAAGCACGGATACGCCCTGCTCTTGCGAGAAGGTCCAGTCGGGGAAGCGGTTAATAACCAGCTCGCCCAAGTCCGCAACAGCCCGCTCGTAGTCCACAACAGCCATGGTAGATTCGCGAACCAAAAGCTCGCGGGGGGAAATTCGATACAGCTCGCGGCGCAGGCGGTCTATGTCGCTGGCCGGAAACGACAGGGCATGAAACTCCCCGGTGGACGCATCGAGCCACGCAAGGCCAGCACTGTCGCCGCCGTGGCGCTCGAACACGCCAAGAGCCGCAAGGTAGGTACTGCTGCCGGAATCCAGGTAATCTTCATCCATGGCAGTGCCGGGGCTAAGCACCTCCACCACTTCCCGCTCGATGATGCCTTTGCCTTTTGATGGAGAGCCTATCTGCTCGCACACGGCCACTTTTCGCCCGGCTTTAAGGAGGCGCGCTATGTACGCCCTACTGGCATGGTAGGGCACCCCGCACATGGGCGCGTCCTGGCGCTTGGTAAGGGTTAGGTTGAGTATCGCGCTTGCCTCTATCGCATCCTGAAAGAACATCTCGTAAAAGTCCCCAAGCCGGAAAAAGAGTATCTCGTTCCGGTGCTGGGCTTTGATGCGTTCATACTGGGTAAGGAGCGGAAGCTGTTCTGCCATTGTCGTTGCATTATAGGGAAACTTGGGCTAGGATTCAATCGGAAACGGCATGCGCTAACTGTGCTGTTTACCTGGAGGAACCGTGGAAGAAGCTTTGCAGTACGGAGAAGACGGAAACGCGCTCTATGTCCGGGCCCAGGGCCATATAGGCACACGCTTGTGCGCCGACCTAAAAGCCAAGGTATTTTCTCGCTTAGAAGCGCAACCGCCGGTGCAAAGGCTATACGTCGACCTGTCCAGCTGTTCCTACATGGACTCTACCTTTATGGGCCTCTTGGTAGGCTTTAACAAGCGCCTGTTGCGCTTTTCCGAAAAGCCTATCACCATACTGGGCGCGAACGAAACCTGCGAAAAGCTCTTGCGTACGATAGGCCTGACGCGCATGGTAGAGATGAGCCAGGAAAGCGTTGCGTTTCCGCCAACTATGGCCGCCCTTGGCTCGTCCAAGGCCGATGTGGACATGCTATTGGGCGCCCACCGGGAACTTGCGGCCATGTCTCCAGAAAACGAAGAAGCCTTCGCCGGCCTCCTTTCCATCTTGGAAAAGAAAGCTACCGAAGGCCCCAAAGAATAAATCCGCGCTGCAAGGCTTAGGAGCCTAAAAGGCTTTGTATGACCTTGTCCGTTATGTCTATCATCGGACTGTACCAGATAACCGGGCTTATCACCATGTCGCCGCCGCGGGCGCTTATCACCAGGGAATAGCCTTCCAGCTCGGATACCGCCTGGATGGCACGGTACAAAGCTTGGGCAAAGCTGTCGCTGGACGCAAGGCTGCGGGCTTTCTCGTCCAGTTCCGCTTGCTTAATGCGGATATAATCCGACAGGAACTGGGCCTTTTTTAGGAGCAGGTCGTCCACAGCCTTCACGGCAGCCGCGTCTTTGGAAGCCTGCAGTTCCAGGCGCTTGGACTGAAGCGCGCGTATCTCGTCGCCCAGCCGTTTTATTTCCGCCTGGACAGCGGCCTTCTCTTCTTCAAATGCCCTAACCGCGTACGAATCTTTTTCGTAGGTTAGGTAAATCTTCTGCATATCTATGACCGCAACGCGGGTAATCTGCTGAGCCATGGCCGGCATGGCAGCCACAAGCAGCGCAGCCAACGCAAACACGCTTCGTTTCATCGTTTGTCTCCCTGCACTAGTACATCCATCAGTTAAGCATGGTGGTGATGCTGAGCACAAAATCCCAGGCACCGGGCTTGTTTGCCACTTTTAGGCCGTCAGCACCCGCGTAAAAACGCTTGGCGAAATACAGCTTAAACGGAAACTGCGGAATAGTAAAACGTATGCCTAAGCCAGCGCTGAATGCGAAATTAGATGCTCCCAGGTCCGACCAGGTGCTGCCGGCGTATGCAGCCTTGCCGCTTTCCATAATGCCCCGTATATCGAGGAGGCCGGATTCCGTCATAAGAGCTGCAGCATCGAAGAAACCATCCAGAGACAAAATGCCTGGAACCACGGGGAAGCGCAGCTCCGCCCAGCTTTCCCATAGGCTCGTACCATACTGGCCGGACAGTTGGGCGCCCCAGCCACGGCCAACAAAGGTTCCGTCTACACGCAGCTTTTCCGCATCGGATGCAATGGGCGCGTCCTGCCCAAACCAGGGCAAGAGAGCGGTAAAGCCGGAATGGGCAGCAAGCACGCCCTTAAACGACCATGATGCAAAGACTGGCCAGTCAAACAGGGTCAGGTAGCCTTCCGCCTTGGAATCGCTGCGGAAGTAGCGCGACAGTTCGCTGGGCAGAAAACCGGTCATGGCCAAGCGCTGGCTTAGGAAATAGCCTTCAGACGGGTCGTACCACAGATCCAGGCCGTTCATGTACACGCGGGCATAGAGCGTGTTGGACAAAAGCCAGGCATTGAGGTTACTGGAAATGGTTGAATCCAAGGGATTATAGACCGACGGATCGTAGGTCTTGTCGGTTAGCTTTATGAGGTAACCGCCGGACACGCTCAGGTCGAAGGGACCGGGCTTAAAGGTGTAGCCGGTGGACAGGCCGAGGCTGAAACTCCAGGTGTCGTAGTCCATCAGGTTGCCGGAAGGGATACTTTTGCCGGATGCAACATATTCGTCCCAGGATGAGTATGGATCGGGAACGCCGTCCATGTTGCTGTCCTGGGCTGCGGATAACGCTGCGTGGGCAAAACTGAAACTGGCTCCAGCCGACCAGCGTTTGTCCATGAGCCAGTTTTCTTGGAAGCCCAGGGTCATATCCTGGGTGTCCGGAGAAACGTTGAGGCCCAAGGACAGGTTTTGGCCCTGGCCAAGAAAATTCTTCTCGTTCCACTTTACCAGGCCAACGAGGGGAAATGCATCCGGGTCTTCGCTTGGGGCGTAGGAAATGCCAAACTGGATTTCTGCGGTGCTCTGCTCTTCCACGGTGATGACCAGGCGTATATAGGGCTCTTGGCTGCCCGGCTCGTAGGACGGGGTAATGGAGGAGAAGTACTGGAGGCCGTACAGGTTGCGTAAGCCTTCCATGATCTTTGCCTTAGAGAAAACGTCGCCGTCCTTGATGGGCATTTCCCGGCGTATCACGCGCTCCAGGGTTTTTACCGCGCCGCGTATAACCACTGCTTCTACCAAAGCCTGCTCGCGCTCGGTAATCATGACCCGGTACGCTATGCTGCCTCGCTCTTCGTCGCGGGCCTCGGCCAGGTCGAACGCGTTATAGATGTAGCCATTGTCAAAATACAGGTCCGCGACCCGGGTTTGGTCTGCGACGAGTTTTTCATAGTTGACGAATGCGCCGGGTTTCTGGCGGACCAAAGCCGTTAGCTGCTGGGTGCTGTACAGGGCGTTGCCGGAGAAGGTAAGGCCGTCATACAGGTAGCGTTTGCCTTCGTTGATCACGAAGGTAAGGCTGAGAGCGCGGGAGCCTTTTTCGTCCACAGTCGCATCGCGGCGTACGTCCGTAACCGTTGCGTCGATATAGCCGCGCTTCTTGTAGTACAGTTCCAGCTTCTGCCGGCTTTCTTCCAGCTTTGCCTCGCTAAACTGGCCGGACTGGAAGAGGCCTTTTTCCTTTACTTCCAGCTCGCCTTTGAGGGAAAAAGCGGAGAACGCGGCTATGCCC
>JAKQNL010000081.1 GCA_029565815.1 Spirochaetota bacterium
GTCGTGCAGGGAACCACGAACAGAACCAGCATAACTGCCAGCATTATTCTTACCACAAAGGCCGAGCAATGGAGCTGGAAAGGCGCGATCCGCAAAGGCACGCAGGAAAATCCCCTCGAAATACAATTCACGATCTGGTCGCTTAATGGCGTTATGGTCACAAGCGATTCCTACAAGCTGGAACCGTGGAATGGCCTTAAAGTAGTGATTCTTCCAATCGACAACAGCGTCACGCTCGATCCTGCGCCGGACCGCCAGATTTGGCTGAGCGACGAAAGCGGTCTGCACTACTACGCGCAAAGCGTACTCTATCCTACTCACAACAAAGAAACCATGGAACCGGAAAAAATGGCCAATTGCTTAGTGCTATCACATCCCGGCCAGAAACTGCAGTTTTTCAAAGCAGACGGCACGCTCCTTGGAGACTCGGTGAGCGGGCGGCTGAATATTCGCATCGGTATTAGCGCCGAGGACAGGGCTGCCGTTGAGTACATGGCATGCCTTGGTGAAGTGATGAAAAGCCTTGCCCAAGAGGTAAAACGACTGTAAACCTGCCGGATAGATATTCGCTTGCGGCCTACTTGTGCGGGTTTTTCTTGCCGTCTGGGCCTGCAAGCGAGTATAGTGGTATGCATGAAGATACCAGAATATCCACAGTTCGCACCTTTAAGCGTCGATATGCGCGAGGAGCTGTACCCGGCGCTCAACATGCTTACCGACGGCGTGTCGGAGTTTACGTTTTCCGGCCTGTACCTGTTCCGGAACAATTACCGCTACAGGGCATCGCACCTGTCCGGCAAGACCTTCGTGATCTCGGGCATTAAGGAAGACAAGCGCTTTTTCTTTACCCCGTGTTGCGTGCCGGATACGCAAACCTTGCGCTCAATATTTGAGGATCACGATTACCTTAAGAACATGTCCGAAACCCAGTGCAAAGCGGAACGCATACGCCTGGAAGCGGACGGCTACGAAGTGCACGAGGACAGGGATAACTTCGACTACCTGTATGACCGGTCCGATCTTGCGGAGTTGTCCGGCAAGGCATACCACAAAAAACGCAATTTGGTGAACGCTTTTTTGAACTCCTACAATTACGAGCAACGCATGCTGGACGCCGCAACCGTTAGCGATGCGATCGCGGTGCTGGACAAATGGCGGGAAGAAAAAGGCGTTGACGGCGATTACGCGGCTGCTCGCGAGGCGCTTGACCTTTATACCGTGCTGGGCATGCGTGGCGCGGTATACTACGTGGACGGAAAGCCCGCGGGTTATGCCTTGGGCGAACCTTTGGCAAAGGGCCGCATGTTCGCCGTGCATTTCGAGAA
Organism: Spirochaetota bacterium; assembly: GCA_029565815.1. Classification (GTDB taxonomy): domain Bacteria; phylum Spirochaetota; class Spirochaetia; order Treponematales; family UBA12059; genus JAKLIU01. The sequence goes on from JAKQNL010000081.1 coordinate 1,326, forward strand.
AGCCGTCGGGTCCTACAAAGGCATTTATCAATTCGTGAACCAGGCTTTTGCCCAGGCGCTGCCTGCATACATGAAAACGGTCAACAGGGAACAGGATCTAGGCGATGAAGGATTACGTCAGGCAAAAATGACTTACCGGCCGTCCGGCTTCGTGCGCAAGTACCGTGTCTATCCTAAAAATGGAGCCTAGCGTGGACTTTCAGCACCTGGTACGTACCGGTTTATCCGGCGGCCATGCTGTTGCCCAACAGCTAACAGGTTGTGCCGCACAGCTGGCTGGCTACGACGAATTAGAAGCCTATCGAGCTCACCTTGCGTCCAAAACCGTATGCCTTACCATGCTGGCAGGCGCTGGAACCCGGTGGCTCAGTTCGCTGGCAAGCCTTGCGCGCATGCCGGATGGCTATACACCGCAAATGCCCCGGGCTCTGTTCCCGGTACACAATGCGACAGGCTGCGGTCCGAATCCAATTCCTATCGGCGCGTATGCACTTATGGCCGTGCGCGGCTTGGGAACGCATGTCATCGTGGTACGTGGCTGGGAAGATGTTATAACATCCAGGATACTGTCGCCGCTTGGCATACAACCGGCCGATGTGCGTTTTGTAAGCCAAAAGGAAGCGAACGGAAAACCGCGCGGCCACGGCGACGCCGCCTGGCAGGCTATGGACCAGTGGCGCACTGCGGAGTATGTCCTTGTGAATTTCGGCGGGGACGCTTCTTCGCCGGATACCGCATTCCGGGCTCTGGCGACTATGGATGCCTTGTGTAGGACGCAAACAGAGCTGCCGGCGCTGGTGCTGCCGGTTGCGAGCATGAAAGACCCGGCCTACCCCATCGGGGTTGATGCGGATGGTTTGCCCGTTTCGTTCGGCCATGCAAAACTCCAAGGTCTAAAACCATCCGCTACTGCTGCTTTGTCGTACACTAATGTTGGCATACGCGTATACCGGGCCAAAGCTTTAGAGGAGCTTGTATCAAAAGCTGCCTCTCTGTGGCGACAGCCAAACGGCCTGTGGGCGGTTCCGGGCAACGATCCGGATGGCGGGGAATTTGCGCTGGACAATGTGGATGCAGAATTTGCCCATGCCGGAAAGGCTCGCCTTTTGGCCATAGCTTCTAGCGACGAATTGACGCCGGTAAAATCCCTTGGGGATATACCCGGCTTCGAGAAAGCTGTATCCAGGTTGTGGCACGAGTGATACGGCTATAACCGCAACAGCACTTCTGAAAATATCGGGCTGTAGACAGGAAGCTTTTAGGGAAGCTCTAAAAACTGAATTTTTTGAGCTTCCCTTGTGTTTCCCCTACCATCGAAAGAGTCGCTGCGCTATACTTACAGCTACCATGATCGAAGTAAGCGCCTTGCAAAAGTATGCTCTGTTTGGTGGCTTGTCCGCCGATGATATTACAGCGATTAAACCGTACATGGGTGGAGCTGCCTATGATCCTGGGGACGCTATCATCAGCGAAGGCAAGCCCAACGGCCGTATCCATTTCATCATAGACGGCCGTGTTCAGGTAACCAAGCGCAATCGCTCCTTGGTTGAGCTTGGCGAGGGCGAGGCGTTCGGGGAGGTGGAAGTCCTCGATGTCCAGCCCGCCGTCGCAACGATACGCGCCATTACGGTTGCGCGCATCGTCTATATATCCAATGCCAACCTGCATGCCATTTACAAAGCTGATAGCCGCATTTTTTCCATGCTCATCATGAACCTAGCCAGAGAGTTGGCCAGACGTTTGCGCCGCGCGGACGAATTATTGTGTCCGGAGGACAAGCCGCAGTGATGCGCCCGCCAGAACCCCCATACCCCGGCCACAGTGTTAGCGATTTTGGCAACCCTTCCTGGGAGAGTGCGAGCCCTCGTATTCTTATTGTGCGTCTGTCACCGTTCCGCGATGTCGAGCGATCCGCGCCGCATCTGTTTTTATTCCGGGAACTGCGCGGTGTTTTGGGTGGGAATCAGTTGTACATCGATTTTTGCTTTTTGCCGGATGCGCGCGAACGAGCACGGCGCGACCGGGAAAAATTACCGTGGATGCTGGGTGTGGCTTCTGTTTGCCCTGCTTTGGATTTTGATGTACTTCTCATAAGCAACGCATACACTTTGGAACTGGTTAACCTGACACCCATGTTGGAACGTTCGGGTATTCCGCATTGCCGCAGTAAGCGCATGAACGGCAATTACCCAGTAATCGCATTAGGAGGCTCCAACGCGATGGCTGCAGGAGCCATTATCGATCACAACAAAAAGCTTGCAGGTGATTGTGGAGTCGAAGCGATAGCTGACTGCATGTTCTTTGGCGAAGGCGAAGGCCGCGCAGGCCAGCTTGGATACACGCTCTCCGTACTAGCAAAAAGCAAAGGACAAAAACGTAACGAGATGCTGGCTGAGCTTGCTGGCAGCATGGATGGCTTGTGGGTTGCCGCTCGCCCTCTGGCTGTACAGCGGGCAAAGGCAATGGGTCTATCGTTTCCATCAACGCTGCCTCCTTTAATTAACGGAGCTGAAGCCACTACAGCCCGGCTAGAAATAAGTTTAGGTTGTCCGAGCTTTTGCTCATTCTGTTTTGAAAGCTGGGAAAGAAAGCCGTATCGAGAACGCAGCCTTACAGACATACGTACGCAAGCGCGAGAGCTGAAAAAAGCGGGTGTCCAGAATGTGGAATTGGCAAGCTACAACTTTAACGCGCACCAAGATATAGTTCGCATCGTGCTAGAACTAAACCGCATGTTCGACAAGGTAAACGCGATGAGCCAGCGCGCTGATCTTTTAGCCAACACGCCTGGGCTTGCAAAGTTTGAATCGATTGCAGGCAAGCAAAGCTTTACGCTCGGAGTAGAAGGTGTCTCCCAAAGGATGCGCGCCTATTACAGCAAGGATCTGGATGAAGCTACCATACTGAAAGCAGCTCGAGCTGTCCTCGAGTGCGGGGCTAGGGAAATAGCCCTTTTTTATATTTTTTCCGGTTTTGAGACCAAAGAGGATATGGCTGAATTGCGCTCTTTTTGCGCAAAACTAGCTGCACTGCTAAAAGCTGTTCCTCGGCCGCCACGCATAATTCTGTCATCGGGCGCATTGGTGCGCATGCCGTATACCCCGCTTGCGTGGGAAGCGCTCAAAATAGATCCGGCCGATTATGAAGATATAAACACTGCTTTGGAAAACGCAGCCCGCGACTATTCTTGGGATTACCGCGGGCCGGATGATTGGGATGCGTACCGTTTGTCCCAGGTGCTGGCTTTGGCACCTGTCGGCTCGTTTGAGTTGCTGGAAATGCTAGCAGAAACCGATACGGTGTTTGACTTGCACCTAAGCAAAGGCAGCTGGGAACGGGCGAGAAAATTCCTGGATGCTCATTCTATGCTTGGCTCTTCGTTCATACAGAGCAAGGCAAAGGACTATCCATTTGCAATGCCTTGGCTTGTAAGTGCAAGCGATACGGATTTTGCCTGGGAGCGTTTCCTCGCAGCCAAGGACGCAAAAGAAGAAGGCTCGTGCTTCCAGGCCCTTTGCATGGCTTGCGGAGCGTGCACCGACAACAGCGAGCGAAACTTCCTATCCACTCACCGCATACAGCCTGCTGGCTTTGCACAGCTGCAAGAACTGGCGGCGATTATGGAAACAAAGCGCAAGCCGTTGTACCGTTATGCTCGACTGTGGTTAAGCCAACAGGAATCATGCGCGCATCAACAGTATGCTTCCAGAATGGTTATGGCAGGCTGCATGGAAAAACTAGCGGCCATTGATGCTACCTTGTCAGATAGTCTGTTCCGCGCAGAGGATATATTCCTACAGAGCGATGACGTTCGTAATCGCTTGCCTGGGGCATTTGGGGAAACCTGGTACCGTCTGGCTTTTACAAGTCAGCTTAACGATTCGATAGCACTCCAGCTGGGGTGGGTGGAAAATCCTCCAATCGTTGATTCTATCCGGGTTCGCATAGATTGCCCTGGTTCTTCACCTACGACGCTTACTGAAGTTGTTGGAACATTTCTTGAGCACGCTCGACTGCCCGCGACGATGCGCCGGATTTCGGACGAATCGGTTTTCGCTTTGGCAGACAAAGCGCGAAAACGGCGGAACGTCCTTACTGCATGCGTCAAACCGAGTGCTGAAGGTTCGGTAGCCGAGCTTGTGTGCGGCCAGAAATTTGATTTGGAACTGTTTGCAAAAGTGGCCAAAGAAAAAAACGTACGCTACACGCTCTGTGTGCAAATACAGGACGCTTAGGCATGCTCTGCACGCATATACCGTGCGTATATGCGCGCAGATTGTGTATTGGCTTACGGAATAATAAAACTTTGTAGCTGCTTTCCTTCATGGTCAAGAAAGGCGCATGATAAACCCGAGTCGGTAAGTGTAAGTTCCAGCGCTCCAAATACTTCGCGCATGAACCAGCGGGAATACTGGCTGCGATAATCCGGCTCCTTATCGGGAACACCGCCCATAGCGCCTACAACAGCCCAGGCTGTTCCAGGGCTTTGCAGCCACTCCATAAAATGGTTATGCCCGGAAACCACCAGGTCCGCCTTGCCTTCTAGCAACGGGGAAAGCTGTTGTATCATGTCCGGGTGATCATACCATTCCATTCCGGTCTCGGCGTCTTTGTATCCGGATGCCCAGAAATAGCAATGGCTAAGCACCACGGTATAATCTTCTTTTGGAATTGAATCCAGTTGGGCAACGAGCCAGGTTTTGTCCTTTGCGCTAAAGCCTTCCGGCCCCCAGAGCAAGTCCAGTGCGATGAAGTGCACTGTGCCTGCGTCCATACGCCACATCCGTGGCGAATCCACAGGACCTACCGCGGCTTTCCAGCGTTTACTTCCGCCAATCAGGCTGTCATGGTTGCCCATAAGGAAAGAGAATGGGACATCGGGGGCGTATGTTCTCAATTCGTTGAGCGTTATATCCCAGCCAGCTTTGTACATGCCCATTTCCACGGTGTCGCCCAACACAAAAAACGCATCTAAATTATTTGCTCTGCGTTGAGTTTGTGCATACGCTAACAGTGAGCGAGTTTTATCGCGCGAGCTTATGTCCCTATCCATGTGCGGATCCGACGATATGAGAACACGAAGTGTATGACTGTCAGACAACTGTAGGCCTTTGGCTGGTTCAATGATTATTGGCCTCATGGAAGCGTCTACAGATTTTCCGTATGCATTGGAAAAAACAAAAAGCGATGTTGTAACGGCAGCAAGGAGCGACAGCACCGCTACAACGGACACAATGATGATAGCAGCTTTGGGTGTTTTCTTTTTACAGAAAACAAGCACCATCGCTATGCTGAGTGCAAGCGGAGCAATGCCGAGGGCGCTTAGCATTAGCACCGGTGCTCCATGGCCCCATCGGTACATGCCCAGAGTTCCTGCTTGTAAGAATGCCCAGCCAAGGAAAGCTGCATGGGCGGCAAAGGCTGCAATAGAAAGCCAGATGGCCGCGTGTGATCCTGAATCGTCGTGGATGCGTTTCATGCATGCTCCTTTTTCTTTGAAAGCTATTCTTGTGGATTATCGCCGTTTATTTCCCTGGTGACTTTTCCTATTTCGGCCGAATGTGCCAAGACATACAGTATGTCATTGTGCCGTAACTCGGTGCTGCCCTTTGGTAATACAATTTCACCACCGCGGACGATGGAACTGACGAGGGCTTCCTTGCCGAGTGCCAGCTGAGACAAGCTTTTGGAAATACAGGGAGCATTTTCTTCTACCAGGATCTCGTACATGTCCACATCACTATTTTGTATGGAATGCAATTCTACCGTGTGCGGCGACTCTGGTTTTCTGCGCTCGGTTAGTTTAAACAATTTGGACAAGGGGCCGAGTGTCGTGCCCTGTAGGAGGCATGATAGAAATACAGCAAAGAATATTGTGTCGAAAATAAAACCGTTCGCATCCAGTCCGTAGGCTAAAGGGTAGGTTGCAAGCACAATGGGAACCGCACCTTTGATGCCGCCCCACATGACGAACAGCTTTTCTTTGGATGAATAGCGGAAGGGCAAAGTGCACAGGAATACCGCAATAGGTCTTGCAACGAACATGACGGCGGCCACGATAAGAAGGGCTTCCTTCCATATTGCAGCAAACCGGCTGGGAAAAGACAAAAGACCGAGCATAATGAACAGCGTTATATTTGCGATGGAAGAAATACTTTCAAGGAAGCTGCTGACTCCGCGTTTTGCGGGAAATGGGCTGTTGCCCAGCCAATAACCCATAAAAAACACAGCGATGATTCCGTTTGCTTTAAGCATATCGGCCAGGCCGTATGTGAACAAGATGCAGCCTATGATGAGCACGTTATAGTATCCGCGGTTGTCCGAGCGCAAGAGGCTAAATACCAAGCGCGACAGGTGGTAGCACGCGTAGCCTATGCCTATGCCTCCTACAAACTGCCATAGAAGAGAAAGTAACGCTCCAGCGGGTGAAGAAAATTTCCCGCTTGCAAGCTGGATAAAGGCGATGGTTAGGAGTATCGCCATGGGATCGTTTGCTGCTGACTCCACGTTTAGCGTTGTTGCAAGCCTGCCTTTTATGGGGTTTGCTTTGGTGATCATGAAGACGGCCGCCGCATCGGTGGAAGAAATAATCGAGGACAGGATGAACGAATACACTAGGTCGAACTTAAGGAGTAAATGTATGAGAAGGCCCAGCACTGCCGCTGTCAGTATAACGCCAAGCGTTGCAAGCGTTAGTGCTGGTCCGGCTACCGATTTGAACGAGCTGCGGCTAACCCTAAAGCCGCCGTCGAATATGATGAACACCAAGAGGATGTCGGCTACCTGTTTAGTAAGCAGTGCGTTGTCAAAATATAACAGGTTAAGGACGTCGCTTCCGACGACTATGCCGATGAGTATAAAGCCAATGAGGAGCGGAAGCCCGAAGCGGGTGCTTATTTTGGTGGATAGTATGGCCAGAACGACCAAAAGCGAAACAAAAAGCGGCATTCAAGCTCCTGTGTGCCTGTGATGGATCTGCTAGTAAGCTAAAGCTACAACCAGCAATTAAAAGTACAGAAAGCTCGCCTTTGCTGTCAAGCTGTCGTACTATCGATAAGCGACGCTTACGTCGTCCACGCGAAGCGTTCCCGATTCGTTGAGAAAAACCGCGAATTCTAGGGTTACGGTTTTTTGGTCTACGGCCATGCGAATCTCGTCTTTTTTCCAGTCCGAGCTGCCCCGATATTGGCGAACGGCGAAACGCCTTGTTCCCTGTCTGTCGGTTGCGATAAAACCAACATAGCTGCCCGAATATTGTTGGCCTTCGGGGTAAATGTCCGAGTGGCTAACGTAAAAGCTTGCTGTAACTTCTCCATCAAGCACCTGTAAAGGCTTAGACATGTATAGATAGTGTGATGTGTCTGCGTCTGCGCTGAGCACAAGAGCTT
>JAKQNL010000095.1 GCA_029565815.1 Spirochaetota bacterium
TACAATGGCCGAGTAGCCCAAGGCCATGAGGCTCAGGAAAAAATTGAACGAGCTCTTGAGCGTTATGCGCACCGTGTACGGATCCGGTGTGACTATGCCCGATACGCCGCGGGCGCGGCCAGCCAGGTGTTCGTCGGATCCTTCTATAACCGTGTACAAATTGGCGTATGGCGATTCTAATTCCGGGTTAAGGAGGCGCTCCAAGGAGAATTTTACGTCTCGGGAGGTAATGGGCGAGCCGTCCTGGAACGTTACGCCTTTTTTGAGCGAAAATTCCCATGTGCGGCCGTCCTGCAAGAGAACCCACGTGTCCGCAAGGTATGGCACAATTTTTTTGTCGGTGGAATAGCGCAAGAGCCGTATGTACATGATGAACGTGAAGTGAACTTCCCGTAACATTCTGGCCTGGGTCGGGTCGCATTCAATGATTGACGATTCTTTCATGCGGAAAATTTTTGGTACTTCCACAATGCTTTTGTCCGCGGTGGCGCCCAGGTCTTTACACAGCTCCATGTAAGACGGCATGGAATTTTTCATGCTGTCCAAGGTGCTTCTTTGCGCTGCCATATCGCCTTGGACTTCCCGGGTTTTGGTTTCGGTTTCGTCGATGCTGTTTTCTATATCGGCCATGATGGATGAAATGGTCAGGTTTTCCGATTCAAGAGCTGCGTTGCCCTCGAGCATGCGGTCGTTCATAGCCTGGGCGTCACGTATGGAGCCGGATACGTTTTCCAGAAGCTCGAAGGCCTGGTCGATGGTGCCCAAGGTTTTTTGCGTGGTCAGGATGCTGTCGTCCATGTTGCGTATGATAGTCTGCATGCGCTTGCCGACTTGGGATGCCTGGTTGACCACAGCCTGGACGCGGTCGGCCATGAGGGCAGACAGCCTGGAAATCTCGCTGGCTATCACCTTAAATCCTTTTACCTTGTCGCTTGCCTTGCTTGCGGTAATGGCCGCGTTGATCGCTATGAGTTTGTTTTCTACCGCGGTTTCTGCTACCAGGTTGACGCCTTCGCTTACCTGCCGGCCAACATCCTCGATGCCGCGCATGAGGTCCGTGCGCGCGCGAAGGCTTTCTATGAGTGTTTGCACGTCCTTGACCGCGTCCCGGAGGTTGGTAAACCCGTCTGCGGCCAAAGAACCTGCCTGCTTGGTTATCTCATTGATGGACCTGAGGTTTCCGCCTATGGAATCTATGGCCGGCCCCATGCGCTCGCAGCTGGCCGCGGCAGTCTGTGCCAGTGCCGTCTGATGAGCCAGCTCTGCATCCATGGCTTTGAGCTCGCCGCCAAAACGCGCATGCACGCTGTCCAGCCGCTCTATGGCCATGGCCAGTTTTTCCGCGGCTATAAGCGGATAGTCGGCTAGCCGGGTGTAATCGCCGGGTGCGTGTTCCGGCTTAGGCCCATCATGCGGAAGAGGGCTTACAGTGGCTAGGGTATCGGTTTTCGAGGCTTTTGGCTTGCGGGAAAAAAGCGTACTCATACTGTAATAGTCGGGCATTATCGAAATTTTTACAAGCTGTTTGCTGGTCTGTACGCACAGCCAAGCCCTTGCGTACGGTCGCTTTTTATGCGAACACTACCGTTGTGAAAAATCCGGAAAGTGTCATTGCAAAGCTGGCCGAAGTTGCGATGCGCCGCTTTGCCATGATTAAAGACGGCGACCGCATAGCCGTTGCCGTATCGGGTGGCAAAGACTCCACGGCGCTTGCCTTAGACCTTGCCATGAAGCAGCGCTGGTGGCCTGTCCGCTACGAGCTCAAACTGGTGCATATAGAGACGGACATGGGTTCTGACTGGCAGAGCTCGAACATGGAAAAGCTATTTGCTTCCTACGGGCTTTCCTGCGAGACCGTCAATGTGCCGGTGCTTGCCCGGCTTAAAGCCGACAGGAAAATGAATTGCTACTGGTGTTCCACCCAGCGCCGGACGGAGCTCTTGCGCTATGCCCAAGCCCAAGGCTGTACCGCCATAGCTTTGGGTCACCACCTGGACGATATGGTGGAAACCCTGGTCATGAACATGATGCTCAAAGGCCAGATGACGGGCATGCTTCCGCATTTACGCTACGATAAATATCCGGTGCGGGTGATACGGCCGCTTGCACTGTGCGAAGAACGGCAGATCATCGAATTTGCCGCATACAAAGGCTTTAATTCGTTTACCTGCAGCTGTCCGCACGACGACACGTCAAAACGCAAACTGGTACGCCAGCGCATAGCCCTGTTAACCGGAGATTCGTCCGCGGCAAAACGGCGCATATTCGAGTCGCAGTTCAACATAAAAGAAGATTACCTGTGCGGAGAATTTTAGCCCTCGTAACGATCCCAGCGCCGGATGTCCTCGATGCTCTTGCGGATTTTCTCGCGCTTAGGCACGGACAGGTCCGGGTAGCCTATGGTTACGAGCAAGCCGACAGTTTTTGACCTGGGTACCTTGATGGCCCGCTTAACGGCTGCCGTATCAAACCAGCCAAGCATGCAGGTTCCCAGCCCAAGATCGCATGCGCGAAGGCACAGGTGCTCGGCGGCTATGCCCAAATCGATAAGCGGGAATTTCCTGCCGGTAACCAGGGTGCCCAGAAACGATGTTGTGTTCGCAGGCTCGACCACAAAGGCAGCAATCACAGGCGCTTTACTGATGAATGTGTTGAACGTGCCGGCTGGTCCCCTGGCTGCCGTTGAAAGCCGCTCGCGAAGCTGTGGGTCGGTGACGAACACCAGCGTCCACGGCTGGGCATTGCATGCGGATGGAGCCAGACGAACCGCTTCGGCCAGTTTGTCCAGGGTTTGTCTATCCACAGTCTGGCTACTGTAGCTGCGTACGCTCCTGCGTTCTTCTATAGCCGTAATCAGTTCCATGATTCCTCCCTTGTGAGCATTAAAAAGCCCGGTGCATAAAAAAGGCCCCGGCTAATCCGGGGCCAAACGGACGCCTGCTTGTAAGCGGCGTGAATGCGCATCGTTACAAAAGCTACATCTTAGTCCTTAACAGTAATGCCCATGAAGGGTTCCAGCACATAGGATTTGCCGGCTACAAAATCATGGGTGAATACGATCTGGAATGCGCCGCTTATCACCTTGATGGTGTGCTGGCCGGCCGGAAGCTCGCCCTTAAAGTCCTTCTGGGGCTTGTCGTCGATATACAGGCGAATCTGGCTCCATGGGTTGCGGGTGTACGACGGGTTGAGCATGGCAGACGGCAGGTTGAACGTGTACTTTGCCATGAGGGGCTGCAGCACCGGCGTGTAGTTGTAGCCGCTAGGGCCAACGGTTATCTGTATGCTGAACTCGACAAAGCCGGCTGCCCGTATGGTGAGCGTGTAGGTGCCGGGGGCTACCTGGGTTATGAACGGGCCTGATGACGGAGCGGCTCCTACTTTAAGACCGTTAAGGAAAATTTCTGCGCCGGGGAACAGGTTGCCCAAGTTCAAGGGAACCATGGCTGGATTGAGGGTTGCGTTGACCGTTGCGCTGCCGCGGAGGTTTACGGTCTGCGTAAAATCGTTGTAGCCAGGAGCGCGGACGGTAACCGTGTAGTTGCCGTCCGGCAGGGATGCCGTGTACGGAGTGGTGCCGGCCAGCGATCCGTTCAGGTATACTTCCGCGCCGGATACGTTGGCGTTCACCTGCAGCATGGAGCCGCCGGCCAGTATCGCATTGATGACTGCGTTGCCGCTGATGCGTATGCCCTGCGTGAAATCTTTGTAACCTGGCGATTTTACCACGACCGTGTAAGAGCCGGCTGGGAAGAGACCGGAGAACGGGGTTCTGCCGGCAAGCACGCCATTGATATACACATCCGCGCCGGTGATATTGGACTGAACGGTAAGGGTGTAGTTCGATGCAGGCGGGGTAACCGGTGGGGTAACCGGCGGCGGGGTTCCAGGACCAGACGATGTTCCGAAGGTTGCGTTTACCGTAAGGCCAGCAGAACCTATCACGAT
>JAKQNL010000450.1 GCA_029565815.1 Spirochaetota bacterium
GCAGGAAGCATTGGAAACAACCTGGTGCACGGCAGGGTCGTAGTCAGCCTCATTAACGCCGACGACGAAGGTTTTTATAGACTTGGTTTCGTCCTTACTTTTGCCCGGCCCTGTAAGCACCACTTTTTTCGCGCCGGCTTCCAGGTGGCCGAAGGCTTTCTCGTCGTTAAAGAGGCCCGTTGCCTCTACCACATAGTCTATGCCCAGGTCTTTCCACGGCAGGCTTGTAAGCTCTTTAGGAGCCATGATGCAGCGAATGGGATGACCGTTGACCACGAGCGTGTCCGGCTTGGCAAGGGCCGGGTCACTTTTACGCGTTGTTATCTCGGCTTTCATGTGGCCGTGCACGGAATCGTAGCGCAACTGGTAGGCGAAATAATCGGCGTCGGTGCTAACATCTACCACCGCAACCACATCGATCTTGTCTTTACCAAGATGCTTATGGTCAACCAAAGCCTGCAAAACCAGCCGGCCAATACGTCCAAAACCGTTTATCGCTATACGCATCGTTCCACCCCTACAGAAAAGCACGAGTAAGCCAGCCTATCAAAGCTGGAGCCGCGAGGCGGCTGAACCGGCTATATAAACCGGTTCAGTAGTAAGTATTCGATGCATAGAATCGCGCGTCAAGCGGTTCCACCCGTTCACGGCGACTTTTTTCTCAAAAAAAGAAAAAAAGCCGCGGAACGCGTCCGCGGCTTATCAAAAAAACCTCTTATCGGTCTTTGGGGAAGACCTGGAAGCTGATATTGGACATTTCCTGGAGGATACGTACCACCTGGCAGCTATAGCCGTACTCGTTGTCGTACCATACGTATAGCACGACATTTTTGCCGTCTACAATAGTAGCTTTCGCGTCATAGACCGACGCATGGCGGTTTCCGACAAAATCCGATGACGCCACTTCGGCCGAATCGATAAAATCTATCTGCTTTTGCAGAGGCGAATACAGGGACATCTTGAAGATATGCTCATTCAGCTCCTGGACGCTGGTTTCACGCTCCAGCTGCAGGTTCAGGATAGCGATGGACACGTTTGCGGTCGGCACCCGGATAGCGTTTGCCGTCAGCTTGCCAGCCAGTTCCGGTAATGCCTTTGCAGCCGCTTTTGCAGCCCCTGTTTCGGTAATGACCATGTTGAGCGCAGCAGCCCGTCCGCGGCGCTCGGCTTTATGGAAGTTGTCTATGAGGTTCTGGTCATTGGTATAGGAGTGGACCGTTTCCACATGGCCGCGGACTATGCCCCACTGTTCGGACACCAGCTTGAGCACCGGCACTATCGCGTTGGTTGTGCAGGATGCGGCGGACACTATGGTATCCGCATCCTCTATCACCTCATGGTTGACGCCGAACACGATGTTCTTGATTGCGCCCTTACCCGGGGCCGTGAGGAGCACCCGCTGTGCGCCTTTGCAGGACAGGTGGCGGGAAAGGCCTGCCTGATCCCGCCATACACCGGTATTGTCCACCACAATGGCATTGGATATGCCGTACTGCGCGTAGTCCACATCTTCCGGCTTGTCGGCAAAAATGAACTGTATAAAGTTGCCGTTTACCACGATGCCCTGGCGTTCTTCATCGATGACTATGGTGCCCTGGAAGGTGCCGTGCACGGAATCGCGACGCAGGAGGCTTACGCGTTTTTCCAGATCTCCGGCCCCGCCGCCGCGAACCACAACCGCCCGCAAACGAAGAAGGCTGCCGGCTCCGGATTTTTCCACCAGGATGCGGGTAACCAAGCGGCCTATGCGGCCAAAACCGTACAGCACCACATCCTGGTAGTCGCCGCCCAGATAATTTGGCTTGTGCTTGCCGACTACCGGTTCCAGCTCTTTACGCAGGAAGGCATCCATGTCGTTGCCGCCGACCTCGTGGAATTTCTTGACCAGCTTGCCCA
>JAKQNL010000122.1 GCA_029565815.1 Spirochaetota bacterium
GGTCGAATTCTATGTTTGAACTGGCTATCTCCTATGCGTGCACTTCTTTGGTAATGTTCTTAAGTGATACCTTGCCCAGTTTTTCCGCACGGAATTCGATTTTGTTCAGCACCTGGTTGTACACGTCCTGGGACAGGCAGATGCAGCCGGGGCGGGCCATGCCCTGCAGCCGGCTGGCTATGTTGATGCCTTCGCCCAATGCGTCGTTTTCGAAAAAGTATATGTCGCCCAGGTGTATGCCTATGCGCAACAGGAGGGTCTTGGCCCCCGCTTCCTTGTTGTGGACGTAGAAGGTGTCCTGTATTTCCATGGCGCAGCGCAATGCGTCGACCGTGCTGCGGAAGTCCACAAGGAAGGCGTCGCCTATGGTTTTGATGACCGTGCCGTTCCTGCGCGCCGCGGCTTCGGTTATAACTTCATTATGGTAGCGGAGGAGCTGCAGGGTGCCGGCTTCGTCCGAGCCCATCATGCGCGAAAAGCCGACGATGTCCGTAAACATGATCGCCGCCAGGCGATAGTCTTTGTGTTCCATGGTGTCCACACAGCATACGGCAGCCGGACCTACAGGTCAACTGTCGCTGCTAAACGCAGCTTCCAGCCGGGCAAGATCCGCTTTAAGGAAGCGCATGGCTTTCTCTTCGTTTAGTTCGTAGTGGCCCTTTATGCGGGTTTCCATGCCAAGCTGGCTCAGGTACACAAGCGAGTCCTGGCCGCTTTGCACCACAATGCCCGTGCCTGTCCAATCCGGGTGCTTGATAAGCCATGCCAGGCTCCAGTGTAGCTCGCTGTTCCGCTCTGCCTTGCGCAGCGCCTGGGCACCGGCCTGGGCCCGGGCAAGGCGCATGGACAGCTCGTCGGGGGGCAAAGGAGCTGCGCCGCTTAGTTCCAGGGCAGCCCGAATTTGCTGATGAGCCAACAGGTCGCCGTAACGCCTAAGCGGGCTGGTTACCTGGGCATACATGCTTACGCCCAGGCCCTGGTGCGCCCGCGGCAAAGTTCCTGCCATGCCGCCGCGCATAAGGCGTCGTTTTGCAAACTCGCCGGCCAAACCATCCGGCAGCCCATCGCTTGAGCCGGGGGCTTCCTGGCTGTAATACGGAAAGGCTAGGCCGCGGTCAAAAGCCCACCGTGCTGCCGCTTCCCCTGCAAGCACCATCATCTCACGAACCATACCGGCTGCAGGATAGTCCGCTAGCGGTGTTATCTCAGGCTTCCCGCCATCGAGCCACACCCGCACTTCCGGAATGGCTATGTCCACCGCTCCGTTGGACATCCGTACCGCGTGGCGCTTTGTGGCCAAAGCGGCAAGCTGGGCCAAGGAGCCGCTGGCCATGAGGGGACCTGCGTTCTCGTAGCTGCTTCTGTGCACGCGCACCCAGCTTGGGTGAATGTCCACAGAACGTATCTGAGCGTCGTCGTCCAGCTCGATGCGGAAGGACAGGGCACGGGAGCGTTCCGATAGTCCTAGGCCAAAGCGCTGTAAGGCTTGATCCGGCAGCATGGGAATGGGGCCTTCGGGCAGATACAGGGTTCCGGATCGGTCCATGGCCTCGCGGTCGGCCCGGCTGTCGGGCTCTATGGTGCTAGCAGGATCGGCCACATGGACCCACACAGCCTGGCCGTCCCAGGATATGGCATCGTCCGGGTCGTTACTCCATGCATTGTCTATGGCCCATGCATCCATGGCGCACAGG
>JAKQNL010000140.1 GCA_029565815.1 Spirochaetota bacterium
GAAAACTATTGGCGCTTTTAGGCATGGACATTACCTCCCGGCTAGGAGGAAGCATCCAGTTTTTTCTCTTCGACACTATTAAGATTTTTGTTCTTTTGTCCCTGCTTATCGGCGTCATATCCTACATCCAAAGCTATTTCCCTCCGGAGCGATCCAAAAAAATCCTCGGGCGATTCCGCGGGCTTGGAGCTAACACCATTGCGGCCCTTTTGGGTACAGTTACGCCGTTCTGCTCCTGCTCATCCATTCCGCTCTTTATGGGCTTTTCCGGCGCGGGCCTTCCGGTTGGCGTTACATTTTCTTTTCTCATTTCATCGCCGCTTGTGGACTTAGGCTCCCTCGTGTTACTGAGTAGCGTATTCGGTTGGAAAATTGCCCTAGCCTATGTGCTGGTCGGCCTGGTGCTGGCCGTAACGGGCGGCACCCTCATTCAGAAATTCGGCATGGAGCGATATGTAGAAGATTTTGTTAAAAATGCCGCGCATGCATCGATAGAAACACCTACGCTAACGGTACGGGAACGGCTTGGCTTTGCCTGGGAACAAGTTTTGGCTACGATAAAAAAGGTGTTCTGGTACGTTATCGCAGGCGTTGCCATAGGCGCGCTTATTCACAACTGGATACCAGAACAAACCATCCAGGCGGTATTGGGAAGCAACAATCCGTTTTCGGTTGTCCTTGCAACCCTTGTGGGCATTCCCATGTACGCAGATATTTTTGGCACCATACCCATAGCCGAAGCCTTGTTTGCAAAAGGCGTGGGTATAGGTACGGTCTTGTCCTTCATGATGGCAGTTACAGCCTTATCACTTCCTTCATTGATCATGCTGCGCCGGGCGGTAAAGCCGCAATTGCTGGCCGTGTTCGTAGGCATTGTTACAGCGGGCATTATCATAATCGGCTACTCGTTTAACGCGCTACAATTTCTGTTCGTATAAGGAGGGCTCCATGTCCATATTCAAGTTTACAAAAGCAACGGCAAAACCCTGCTGTGCCGCCAGCGCAGATACCATGCCCAAATCAGAGCCCAACGATGCGAACGGTTCCCGCGTAAAAGTGCTTGGCTCAGGTTGCGCCAAGTGCAACGCGCTCGAGGCCAATGTAAAAGCCGCGCTTTCGGACATGGGCATGGACATCCCCATAGAGCATGTCAACGATTTTGCCCAGATTGCCGCCTTTGGCGTCATGTCTACACCTGCGCTGGTTGTGGACGGCACGGTCGTATCCAGCGGCAAACTGCTTAAAAAGGAAGAAGCCAGGTCGCTACTGGAAAAGACCCTGACAGATAAGAAGTAAGCGACTAACAAAGAAGCGCTTGTAGCGCCCCACAGCACGCTTGTACTCGCCACCGCTTTAGCCCTATTCCGCCCCTCAACCCCGCCCGCCTATCTGCCGATAGGTAATCGTGGAGGAGCGAGCATGATCCGTGGATGGTATACAGGCGCAAGCGGCATGATGGCCCAGCAAACCAGGCTGGACACCATAGCCAACAATCTTGCCAACGTCGACACCGATGGCTACAAGCGCGACGTAGCCGTGCACAAGGCTTTTGCCCAACTCCTCCTTAGGCGAACCGACGACGATGGAGTATTCCTCCATGCCTTTGGCTCCGCCGACTACGCTCCCATGATAGGCAAACTGGGTACCGGCGTGGAAAACAACGAGCTGTTCACCGAGCTGGAACAGGGAGCGCTTAAAGGTACCGAAAGCGACTTCGACGTAGCCCTGGACGGCAAAGGATGGATGTGCATCCAAACTCCATACGGCGAGCGTTACACCCGCAACGGCAGTTTTATTTTGGGCAAGGAAGGCTACCTGGAAACCAAGGAAGGCTACCCGGTGCTTGGCGAGCACGGCCCCATATACGTAAAAGCGAATAATTTCCAAATCGATAAAGACGGCAAAGTGTGGATCAATGCAGAATACATGGGCGGGCCAGACGAATTGGTTGGCCGCGAGGCCAACGACTGGAGCCAGCCCATGCTCCTCGATACGCTCAAAATTGTGGACTTTGAGCTGGACCGATTCCTGTCCAAGCAGGGTTCCAGCTTCTGGAAAGAAACCGATCTGTCCGGCCCGGCTCAAATCATGAAGGGCGAAGGACGTCCTACCGTACACCAGGGTTTTGTCGAAGCATCCAACGTAAACCCGATAACAGAAATGGTTCGCATGATAGAAGTAAACCGCGCATACGAGGCGAACCAGAAGAGCATCCAGACCGAGGACGCTTCCCTGGGTAAATTGATCAACGAAGTGGCCAAGCTCTAAGGCCAAGGAGACATACATGGTACGTAGCTTGTGGACGGCCGCCAGCGGCATGATAGGCCAACAGGCCAGCATAGACACAATATCCAACAACCTGGCTAACGTTAACACGTCCGGCTTTAAGCGCATGCGGGCCGACTTCGAGGACCTCATTTACCAAACCGTGCGCGTTGCAGGCA
>JAKQNL010000156.1 GCA_029565815.1 Spirochaetota bacterium
GCCGGCATCGACGCATTCCTGGTCAGGCTGGAAGGCTGGTACATGCGCGGGCTTGAGTGGGTGCTGAAAAACAAACTCTTTTCCATGGTATGCGCAAGCTCGCTGTTTGTGGCCAGCCTGTTCCTCTTGTCTATCCTAAAAATCAACTTCCTGCCGCCCACCGACACCGGCGAGTTTGAAATACATGTGAAAACCCCATCGGGCTATACCCTGGAAAACACCATGGCAAAAATAGATGAACTGGATGCTCTTGTTACAACCATGGTACCGGAAATAGAAGCTGCGGTTTTTTATGTAGGCTCTTCCAGCGCGCTTACCATGACCGACGCGCCCAACCAGGCTTTTGGCCGAATACGGCTGGTTCCAAGCCAGGACAGAAAGCGCACCGTACACCAGATCATGCCACTTGTGCAGGAAGCGCTGTCTACAGGCTTATCCGACTGCGATATAACCGTGCTTAACGGCGGCTTTGATTCCCTCCTTGCTCTTGGTACTGGCGGCCAGGGCTACCAGATGGAGATTTTCGGAACCGATCTAGACACGGTAAGCGATGTAGCGCGCACAGCCCGGAGCATACTTGCCCTAGATCCGGACGTATTCAAAACGGATATTTCCGTACGAGCGGACGACGAGCTCCTTATAGCGGATCTCAGCCAATCCTATATGGGCGCCTTGGGCATAACACCCTACGAGGCAGGCGTTACCGGCCGCATACTGTTTGGCGGCATGAGCGCAGGTACGTTACGGGTAGACGACAACGACTACCCTATTCGTGTGGACTCCGACATAGCCGGCCAGCCCATTAACGAAGACACACTCAACCGTATAGCCATACGAACCCGCGACGGGCGTTATGTGAGCTTTGCGGCTTTTTCCACCGTAGAGGCAAAACCCGCCCTAACGCGCATAGACCGCCGTAACAGGAATTTCTCTGTAGTGATAACCGGCTACCTGCGGGTGGATGACCAGTCCGGCGTTGGAGAGCGCATGGACAAAGCCATGGCTGCCCTGTCCCTCCCTGCCGGCGTACAATACAAAGTTGCCGGCGCCAGCGAGCTAATGGGTGACTCGATACGCAGCCTGCTTCTTATGCTGGCTATCGCGGTATTCCTTGTGTACGCGGTCATGGTTATCCAGTTCGAGCGCTTCATCCAGCCGCTTATCATCATGGCCAGTATTCCGTTCTGCCTCATAGGTGTTGTGCTTGGCTTGTACGCATTCGGTTCTGCTCTGTCCATTATCGCCATGCTTGCGCTCATAACCCTGGGCGGAACCGTGGTAAACAACGCCATAGTCATGGTGGATTACATAAACCTGCTGCGGCGGGACTACGGCCTGGAACTGCGCGCGGCTCTTTTGCAGGGTTCTGCAAGCCGTATGCGGCCCATACTCATGACCAGCCTTACAACGCTTGTAGGCGTTTTGCCCATGGCTTTAGCCCGCGGCAACGGCTCGGAGGTATATGCGCCATTGGGCCAGGCTATCTTTGGCGGCCTGTTTACGTCCACGCTCATTACCCTGTTTATCATACCAGTTTTGTATGAACTGGTAGAACGCCGCACAGCCGATCCGCGCATG
The DNA here is from genome assembly GCA_029565815.1 of Spirochaetota bacterium. Lineage (GTDB taxonomy): Bacteria > Spirochaetota > Spirochaetia > Treponematales > UBA12059 > JAKLIU01. Next base: position 1,579 of record JAKQNL010000156.1, read on the forward strand.
GCCGCGCTCAATGTACAGGAAACCACCCATGAATAAGTCCAAAAAGCCGTACACACAGCGCTGTATGCTGTTTCTAGCTCTTTTGCTTGTTGTAGCCCCGGCCTATGC
>JAKQNL010000157.1 GCA_029565815.1 Spirochaetota bacterium
CATTCTGTACCTGGTAAAAATAGGCGAAATCAAGCTAAAAGACGGGAACCGTAAAGAATTCCTAGCATGCCTCAAACGGGATGTGAAAGCCCGCCTTGCAGGCAAGCACAGCAGTTTTGGACAGCGAGACGTACGGCACTATCTAAGCGTCCCTGAAGAGTACGCAGCCCAGGCTGAGTGGGTACTATCCAGGGTTCCTGGCATAAACGGCTGGGCCAGATCGGAGCGCATACGTAAGGATATGGATGCAATCCGAGATATGGCCATACAGCTCATGGCTAAGCGAGCTTCAGAAGGGGCTAAGAGCTTTAAGGTAGAAACCCGCCGCGCGGACAAAAGCTTTCCCCTGGAGTCTCCGCGCTTATCGGAGTTGCTGGGTGAAGCCATACTGTCGGCCATTCCAACACTGCACGTCAATGTACGAAACCCTGACACGGTGCTCCACGTTGAAATACGCGAAAACGCATACCTATACGCCGACGGTAGCTACGGCGTACGCGGCCTGCCCGTGGGATCGACTGGCCGAGGCTTATTACTGTTATCGGGAGGCATAGACAGCCCGGTGGCTGGCTACCGCATGCTATCCAGGGGCCTTGCCCTGGAAGCTCTACACTTCAGCTCATACCCTTATACATCCCAGGAAGCGTGGAACAAAGTAAAAATGCTTGCAGGTGTGCTGGCCGGATACTCGGGGGGCATGAGCCTGCACACCGTATCGCTCACCGAGTTCCAGCAAAAGCTGCGCAAAGACGCCCCGCAGGACCGTAGCACCCTGTACCTGAGGGCTGGTATGGTACAAGCGGCGGACGCATTGATACGAAAACGCGGACTAAACAGCATGGTCAGCGGAGAGAGCCTTGGCCAGGTAGCAAGCCAGACGGCAGAAAACATGCGTTTTACCGGCTCCTTTACCAACTACCCGATTTTGCGGCCCTTAGTCGGCAGCGACAAGGAAGACATCATCCGGACAGCCAGGAGCATAGGCAGCTACGAAATCTCGATCCAGCCCTACGAAGACTGTTGCGTTCTGTTTTCGCCACGGCATCCGGTACTAAAGGCGCACTTTGAAGCCGACCGAGAGCGTTACCTACAACTGGGTCTGTCCGACCTTATTCAAGAAGCGGTGAACAAAGCCGAAACCACAGATATACCATTTCGCATCGGCCTGTAGCCAAGATCAAGCTTGACAGGACCTCTAAAAACCGTAGCTTTCAGAGGTTCCCATACTTACTGGGCCGGCTGCGGCAACAACAGCTCGTTGATGATACGATCGAATTCCTGTTCGGGCATGGCGCCCATGGCAACACGCGGTTCGCCCTTCATCGGAATGAACAAAATAGTCGGAATGCTGGAAACGCCAAACATTCCTGCCAAATCCGGCTGCGCCTCGGTATCGACCTTGTACACATGGAGCTTACCCTGATATTTTACTGACAGTTTTTCCATAACCGGGGCCACCATTTTGCATGGACCACACCAGTCAGCGTAAAAATCGATGATAGCCGGTAGATCGCCTCTGTAATTCCACTCTTTACTGGCCTCGTAATCGAACACCTTGTCTTTGAAAGTCTGCAGTGTTAGTAGTTCGGACATATGCTTCCCCCTTATGCTTTGTTACAGTGAAGTAATATAGCAATTATACTATATATAGTCTATGCCGAGCTGGATTTTTTCTCAGATTTGCCATATCATGCAGGAACGCCAAAGGAATGAACATGGACAAGAAACCATCAAACTTTTCACAAAGCATTGAACAGTGGCAGGCTGAGCGCAAGGAACTGAACGAGCTTACCCTGGAGGCCGCCAACCTAGAAATCAAGCGCTTTTTTAGCCTTGACTCCCAAACCTACAGACCAGGTGCTTTGGACGCAAAAACCAAAGAGCTGCTTGGATTGGTAGCAAGCACGGTACTGCGATGTGACGATTGCGTTTTGTACCACACCATACGCTGCCATGATGAAGGCGTAAAAAAAGACGAATTTGCCGAAGCCATGACGGTAGGGTTGGTAGTAGGTGGATCCATCGTCATACCGCACTTACGGCGCGCAATGGCTCGATGGCAGGAACTGGACGCTTAGTGTTACGAAGCTTTGGGATAACTAGGTATGCGTAACAGGTAGCCTCTAGAAGACTAGCACCACTATGATTTTAGGTACTTGAACGCGGTTAAATATATTTATAATATAGAGTTACAGATAGTTTATCCCAAAGGTTCATAACACTAAGGCTTAAAAGTGCTTGTGGCTACGGAACATTCCCGCAACCGCAAGCTATCGTAGAGATCAGTTTTGACGCTACAGACTCACTAAGCCTGTTTTAAAACCAGAACCGTAAGCCAAAAGCGCCTTGCAAGCCAAACTCCGGGAACACAATAGGGTCGGACAAACGAACTGCTAATGTTGGCGCAATTTCCAAAAAAAGCTCCAGGCTTTTAACTGGAAATATGTTCAAGCCGATGGGTAAACGCCCACCAAGCAACAAATCGGTTTGATAGCCAAGATAAAAGCCCGGACCCAGATAAAAATTGATGAATGAGAACAGGTTTTCGTTCACCATCCACCAATCGGCTGTAAACCCGAACGAAACAACATTCTGCCCCAGGCTAAAACCCAATCCGATAAGCGGCAGATTGTCCATCTTGAGCGACAACATAACATTTGAACCCGGCAGTCCTCCGACAGGCTGCAAGCCGAAAGCAACGCCGACTCCGGTAGCGAATGCTGATGGCACAGCCGCTATCAAAACAAGCACGAGTGCGATGACCAGTATCTTTCTCTGCATACATCCCCCTTAAGGATAACAAGGCACACAGTAGCCCTTAAGCATCTACTTTTCAAGCATCGTTTTGCCATATACCCTTCGGTTCTGTTCATATCGCGGTTTCGTCGAAACCGCACCATAAACAGAAAAGACTGCCGTTTGGCAGTCTTTTCTGTTTATCCCCTAGGAGAATCGAACCCCTGTTGCCGGGATGAAAACCCGGTGTCCTAACCTCTAGACGAAGGGGACACGGTGTGTATCCGAACAGATGTGTACCAAAGAAGTGCCATTCGTGTCAATATGCAGCTACATTTTCAGGCGTGCTACACTCATTTTTTTCAGTCGCTTGAGAAAATCGTTTGCTGGCTCCAGTTCCAAGGCTGCTTCGCAATCTGCCAGGGCTTTAGGAAAATCACCAATGTGGTAGAAGGCTTGAGCGCGACGATAGATAGAGTAAAAATGATACGGGTGTATATCGATAGCCAGATTGAAATCATCGATGGCTTCAGAGTATTCCTCCCGGACGCTGTGTACAACACCACGGTAATAGGCTGCTTTGTAACACTGGTCGTCGTACATAAGCGTTGCAGAAAAATCTGCGGTAGCTTCGTCATAGCGGCTTTCCGCGAAAAAAGCCATACCTCGATGTTTATGTATGAGCGCTTTTATTTCGTCCTTAGGCTTGGTTTCGAGAATATGGGTGTATATTTCTATTGCTTCAAGGTAATCAGCGCGGTTGTGGGCGTTCAGGGCTTCCAAAAGCAGATCATCCATCGACCTCCACGGGCCTAGCCAGGATGGGTCTTTCTTCTCTGAGTCCTTCTTGACAGCCGTGTCCTTGTTTGTAGCAAAAAAATCCTGGTCTATCGTATCTTCTATTTTTTTGAAGAACGCTACGCGGCGTTTAGCTAATTCATTATTGAGCTGGTGCTGATAATCGCGAATTTCTTGAAACAGCATGTCGGAAAGCGTCAGATTCGCATTGAGCGCAGCCAGTTTCCGCTTCATCGGATCATCAAACGGCGTGAACTCAGCTTTGTACACAAGCTCGTGCTCTACCTCGGCCCATGCGTCCTGCAAAATGGTACGTACCTGTATCTCGCATACCTTGTTGTCCACAAGCTCCATGCCATCCTGGAGATCATCCGGCAGTTGTACGAGCAGATGAGTCGATTGGTAGCCGAATTCCTTAAAAGATGACTGAGCGCCTTTATGCTCCACTTCGCGCACGTTGAAGGCACTCGATAGCGTTTCTTCCACCCTATCGAGGTCGCCTATGAAGGGGCAGATTACTCGCATGGCTAAAACATCGGTAAGGGGAAGCACCGCTGTACCCCGTGCCTTTGCTTCCCGAATGAATTTGATGCGTTTTGCAAAGTAGCTATCAAAAGACTTGACCCGGTATTTTTACGAAGGAAACAAGCCAGCCTGTTCCAGGCATGCCTGAACCCGTGTATGCATTTCGGATAAAACGCGCTCAAAGCGTGGGCTTGCATGTTTCCACGCACGCTCGAGCGCGGTTCGGCTTGGTATGGTTTCTGTTTGCTCCATGGAAACAATGGTACAACCTAACACGTTGGAGGGCAAGGAGGAGTTGCCGTAGTGTTACGAAGCTTTGGGATGGGTACCTAAAAACCCCGAAAGCATAAAGACTGTTCGCCGGGCCTTGTTTTTAGGCACAAGAGCCTAACTAATTAATTATATTATCGATAATTACTAGCAAGTCATCCCAAAGCTTCGTAACACTAGGAAAACTTCGAAACACGAGAACAAGTTCTCCACACAAAAAAGCCGCCCCGAAGGGCGGCTTGGTTTTATACGCGCATATGGCTGGATCAGGGAGTGAATTCAGTCCGAGATTCCTGCTTCTGGCGCTCGATGTAGCGCAGAACCTGGGATGCGCCGAAACGGAGGCTTTCAATGCGCTTGCGGTCGTCTTCGCGTTTTCCCACGATGCCCCACAGAGCTTCGTCGTCTATGTCGCGAACCGGTTCCAAAACGGCCTTGTCGTACAGAATCTTTACGTCTTTTATGTACGCGACAAAGTCACCGCCAGGAGCTGCAGCATCACGGGTTACGAGGAAACCGGCGATCTTCACGAAGGGAGTTGATTTCGGGTACAGGGGGGAGACCCTAAGCTCGCGGTGGCG
>JAKQNL010000168.1 GCA_029565815.1 Spirochaetota bacterium
ATAGGGCTCATCGATTATCAGGTAGGGCATGCGGCCGCTGGCCTTGCCGTGCTTGGTAAGAGCCGCGGCCAGGGCTTCCAGGTCCGCGCGGGGATAGACCCGCCCGGTTGGGTTATTGGGCGTGTTGATGATGACTGCCGCAGTCTTATCGCTTAAACCGGCTGCCACGGCTGATACATCAATAGAAAAATCCGCAGCGGCGTCCACCGCTTTTAGCACACCCTGGTGGTTCTGTATATAGAAGGTATATTCCGCAAAATACGGCCGTATGACCAACACCTCATCACCGGGGTTCAGTATGGTCTTCATGACCACATTGAGCGCACCGGCCGCGCCTACGGTAAGCACCACATCGTCGGCACTAGCCTTAACCGCGTGCTCCTTGCTTATCTTCTTGGCCATTTCCGAACGGGCGGATGCAAAACCGGCATTGGGCATATAGGCGTGGGTGCCCAGCTCGGGGCTTAGGGCCGCATCCTTGAGCGCCTGCACGAACTCCGGGGGCGGCTCCAGGTCGGGGTTGCCCAAAGAGAAATCGAACACATTGTGGGTCCCAAACTGAGCCTTGAGCTTACTGCCCTCTTCAAACATCTTGCGTATCCAGGAACTGCGCTCTAGGTTGATTTTTACCGCGTTGGCTACAGGCATGGCACCCTCCAAAGTAGATCTGGCGTTTCGAAAGTTAAAACGTCGTTTCAGAAACGAGTACGAGCGTACTGTACCACAGTCGGCTGCCAAAAGTAAGTGTTACGAAGCTTTGGGATATGCTCCAGCTAATTCCTTAACATACAATGCTATATTCAGCACAGAAGCGTAATTAAATCCCACTGCTTATAAAAAACGGGTTTTCCTATGCATTCCGCTTAATTCATCCCAAATCTTCGTAACACTAGCTAGCCTCATTCTGCGGGTGACTGTCACCATGTTTGACAAAACATAACACTTAGCGTTATGTTTTGTGCAATGAAGCCATCAAAAGGCCTGCAAACAATCTTAGAGAAGTTTACGTCCCCCGAACGATACCTGTTCACTATAGATGACTTTGCGGCCATATTTCCGGACAACACTATCGACTCTATGCGCATGCTCCTGAGTAGGGCAACGCAGAGCGGACTGCTTAAACGCGTGTGCCGTGGTTTATATCTATACCCAAAAGCTGGATATGATCCTAGCTTGGTCCTCTACCACGCAGCCGCACGCCTACGGGCAGATGCGTTTTGCTATGTAAGCTTGGAGTCGGTTTTAAGCGAAAGCGGACTCATTTCGCAACAGCCGCTGGCATGGATTAGCCTTATGACCAATGGCCGTTCGGGCGTCATATCCTGCGGGAACTTTGGTACCATCGAGTTTATCAAAACAACGCGAGCCTTGGCAGAATTCGAGGGCATGGTACGATACGATCCGCGCCGACGCCTGTGGGTTGCCGGGGTCGAACTTGCGCTGAAGGATATGAGCTACACAAAACGCCCGCTTAGCCTTGTGGATAGGAGCATGCAATATGACGCTCTTTGATCAACTGGTAGACCAATCCATTAAAGCTCATCCGGACCTAGTCACGCTCAAGCCGGTAGTAGAGAAAGAAATTTTGCACGCGGACATACTGAGGGAAATGAACAGCGCGGGATTCCTATCTGAGCTCACGTTCATAGGCGGCACCTGCCTCAGAACGTGCTATGGATCGGATCGCTTGAGCGAAGATCTGGACTTCAATGGAGGCTATGAATTCAACAAGGCCGATCTTATCAACCTCGGTTCGACCATTGCTAGCGCTATACGCAAACGCTATAACCTGCAAGTACATGTAGAAGACCCGGTAAAGGAAAGCGGGAATGTTGCTACATGGAAAATCACAATACATACCAAGCCCGAACGCAAGGACCTGCCAGCGCAACGTGTTCATATCGATATATGCGCCATGCCCAGCCACCTACGCGTGCCGGCCGCGCCGGTTAATCGTTATAATATTGAGGCAGGGGTTTCCAGCCTCATCCTGTGGGCAGAAGATCAAACCGAGATATTGGCGGACAAACTGATAGCCTTAACCATGCGCCAAAACCGGGTCCAGCTGCGAGATGTGTGGGATATTTTGTGGCTGTGCCAAAAAAACATCAAACTCAGCCAGGATTTGCTTGTGGAGAAACTTGCTGACAGGCAGATAAGCCCGCAGCTCTTCTTGTCAGCCTATGCAACCCGCGTAGATGGACTTCGGAACATGCAGAAGAATTTCCTGTTCGAGATGAGACGATTTCTTCCGCCTAGCGCCTTAAACGATGCCATGAATCAAGAACTCTGGTGGTCATGGGCTATAAAACGGCTACTGGAGCTTCCCCAGTTTGACACAGCTTGGGGTCTGACCCCACAATAAGCACAAAGGAGCTTTTATGGCTTGGTATATCGATTGGGTTAAACACAACATGCTTTTATCCGCGTTCATACAGTTTGCGGTTCTTGGCACCCTGGGCGAAATCGTTGGGGTGCTCATATCCAAGCGGCCGCTGTCAAAAAAGATACACGAGTGGCTGTTAAAGGCTCTGGTGTGGGGCTTTTTGGGTATCTGCGTCAAGTATTCGTTTAAGGGCTTTACTGGGTATGTAAACGAGCTTACAGGGCTCAAGCTCCTACCGGCCGTCATGGGCGAGGCGG
>JAKQNL010000169.1 GCA_029565815.1 Spirochaetota bacterium
TGCTGCGGTCTGGCCAAAATACGCGCACTGGGTGTTGTCGCCCCTCATCACGCTGCCGCTATCGGGAGCAATGCTGCCGGCTATAAGTCCAAGCAGGGTAGACTTACCGCAACCGTTTGGCCCAACCACGCCCAAACGGTCACCCTTCACAAACTCGTAGGAAAAAGGAGAAAACACCAGTCTGCCGTCGTAACTTTTACTAACAGCATCCAGTTCCAGCACGCGCTTACCCAGCCTACGCGACACCGAGCTGAAAGCGCCCATCGCATCGGGCCGTTCCAGCGCATCGTCTTTCAGCTGCCGTATACCTTCCTTGCGCCGCTCGCTCTTGGTAGCACGCGCGCGCGCCCCTCGGTTCAGCCACTTCATCTCGATTTTCAGAATAGCCTGCCGGCGCCTGTCCGCACTTTCAAGCGCGTTGTAGCGCTCCGCACGCATTTCCAGGTAGGAACGGTAATCCCCCGGGTACGCATGCACTTCCTGCCGGTCTATTTCCAGAATGCCTGTACAGGTATTTTCCAAAAAGGCACGGTCGTGGGTAACCAGGATAAAAGCAAAACGAGCCTGGTTGAGTTTTCGCTCCAGCCACTCGATGGATTCCAGATCCAGATGGTTCGTAGGCTCATCTAAAAGCACTAAATCCGCCTGCGCGGACAAAGCCCGCGCAAGCGCCGCCTTCTTGATCATACCGCCGGACATGCCAGCCATGGGCGTTGTTGGATCTGCCGACAATCCCAGCTCCGTGCACAGCGACGCATACACCTGCTCCAGGCCAAAGCCGCCCAACCGGTCCATGCGCTCATGCAGCTCGTTTGCTGCGCTACCCTGGGTTTTGCCGGCGGCCATCGCATCCTGATACTGTCGCGCAAGCTTGATAAGCGGCGCATCACCCTTCCATAAAAAAGAGCCTAGCGTATCGCCGGCATCGGCAATCGGAAGCTGGGGCAGCATGGTTATGGCTAAGTCACGTTTCTTTGCCATGCTTCCGGTATCGGGCGGTAAAATTCCGCACAACAGCTTTAGGAAGGTGGATTTGCCGCAACCGTTACGGCCAACCAGTCCAAAGCGGCTGTTTTCTTCTATACCCAGCGAAACGTCGCGGAACAGGGTATCGGCTACCAAGGTTTTGGAAACGCCATCTAACGAAAGAATGTTCATCGGTGCACAGACTATATCCGGCAGTGCCTGCCTGCCGCAAGGCGTATACCACCAAGCAAAACAGGGCCACAGTGTGCTACTCTAGCTTCATGAACGATACCACACCGTCCTTTGATGGGCTGTCGCCGAATCTTGCATTGTCCGCAGCGGAAGAAGCCTTTGGGCTAGAAGCGGATGGCTCGTTCTTCGCCTACCCGAGCTACGTAAACCGAGTGTACGGCTTCCGAGCCAATGCCCCGCCATCGTTCATGCAGGCCAACCCAGGCTGCGCGCAAGACTGCGCGCAGGATCAGCAGGACTTTGTGGTAAAATTTTACCGGCCCGGCCGATGGACCGAAGCAGCCATCCGCGAGGAACACCGATTCCTGTCCGAGCTGGCCGCAGAGGATATACCCGTGGTGTGCCCGCTGTGCGACGAAACAGGAGACAGT
>JAKQNL010000170.1 GCA_029565815.1 Spirochaetota bacterium
CCCGTACCAGGACATTGCCCTCGTGGTCCCTGTGCGTGTCAAAACCCCTGGATGCAGCCCAATCCATCAGCCAGGCGGATATGGCTTCCTCGTGGTGGGACGGCCGGGGGACGGCGCATATATCGAAAAAATGCTTCCACAAAGCCGCTGGCTCTAAGGCTTTAAAATCCATTCGGGATAGCCCCTTTGGTTTCAGATCCGCCTGTCCTAGCAACAGGGCAATGCAATACTCATTCCAGTATAGGCGCATGATGGCTCGCACTCAAGGGCTGTTGTCCGGCTATGGCCATTGTGCACGTTTTTTTTCCGCCAAAGCTTGAGAATGGGCACCAGCTGTCCTAGAATACCATGCATGGACGAACTCAACACAAAAGAAAAAGCCGAGTACAGGAGCAAGGCGGCAGGCATCATGACCTTCCGCTACCTGGACCCAAAGGAATTGGACAAACTTATAGCTACCGCATCGATATGCCGCTATGACGCAGAAGAGCCTATAGCGTCCGAGAACGAGCTGGATCCGTACTTCTTCGGCATACTCGAAGGCACGGTCAGCGTAAGCGTGCAGGAAAACAGCGGCAAGGAAGTATACATTTGCTCCCTCGGTGCTGGCGACGTGTTCGGCGAGGCTGGCATGTTCCTGAACGTGAAACGGACGGCCACGGTTACAGCAATGAGCCAGTGCGTGGTGCTCAGGCTCCACCGCCAGGAGCTTGCAAGCTTCCTGCGTGGCCAGCCGTCAGCGGGCAACAAGATGCTCTTGGTGGTCATTTTCAGCCTGCTGCGCAAACTGCGGGCGGCAAACCAGGAACTTGCGTACGAACGCAAATCCGACATGGACCAGGGCGACATCGACTCGCTCATCGCGGACCTAACCGGCTAAGCTGCAATCGCCGTCTGCACGTTCGTGCGCACACGCTCCCTGCACTTGCAAAGGAAGCTTGGCTCGAATATCGTTGACAGCAAACGAGCATGGGTACAGCAGCCATGCTGGCAGGAAAGGAACGCGCCATGAATCCGATTCTCCGCTCGCTCCATGAAAGAAAATCGGTGCGCTCGTTCCTGGACATGCCCGTAGAGCCTTCTGTCCGGTCCGCCATACTCGAAGCGGCCATGGCAGCACCCACCGCCGGCAACCAGATGCTCTATACTATCCTGGATATCAAGGACCAGACTCTTAAGAACAAGCTGGCCGTCAGCTGTGACAATCAAGCCTTCATAGCCAAGGCCCCGCTAGTGCTGGTATTCCTGGCAGATTGCCGTAGGTGGCTGGATATGTTTACAGAAGCAGCCATAACTGCGCGCAAGCCGGGTATGGGAGATTTCCTGCTTGCGTGCGAAGACGCGATGGTTGCAGCGCAGAACGCGGTAGTCGCAGCGCAGTCGCTTGGACTTGGCTCCTGTTATATAGGCGACATACTGGAGCGGCGCGAAGAGCACATGGAGCTGCTTGCGCTGGACCGCTACACGGTGCCCATAGCCATGCTCGTGTTCGGATATCCCAGCGAGCAGCAGCTCGCCCGCCCAAAACCCAAGCGTTTCAACCAGAGTTATATTGTAATGACCGACCGCTACCATAGACTATCCGGCCAGGAACTTCGCGCGATGCTGGCGGAAAGCCATCCGTCAGAAGATTATGAAACTTTTATGAAAGCATTTTGTGATAGAAAATATATGTCGGATTTTTCTGTGGAAATGAGCCGTTCCGCTACGGCGTACGCTATGGAGTTCCTAAGGGACTCGGAGGCACCATGAATACGGTAGGAAAGCAAGCATGGCCGGTATTGTTCGTATCGGACCAACTTAACAAGGACTCCGATGAAGGCGCGTGGCTTGGCCAGATCATAGAACGCCTAACGAAAAACGAAACCTGCTCTGTGCTGTTTTGCTCGACCTATGCCCACGCCCACGATCTAGTGTTCTCCCGCGAGGACTTGGGAACGCTGGTCGTGGATTGGGAAAACGCGGACTTCGAGCGCATACACCGCAAGGCGGAAGACATGCACGAAAACGCTCCTGGCAAAACGCAAGTATCGGCGGCGGCAAGGCTCGTGGAGTACGCCAGGCGGCGCAATAAAAAACTGCCCATACTGCTCTTGTCGGACCGTTCATCTGTGGAGAACCTGCCGAACAAAACCCTGGAGTACGTCGACGGTGTTATCTGGAAGCTGACCGACACGCCGGCTTTCAACGCCGGGCGCATCGAGCGGGCAGTAGCCGAATATGCCCGCGGAGCATTGCCATCGTTCTTCCGCACCCTGGTAGATTACGTGAACGAGCACAACTTTGCCTGGCACACCCCCGGA
>JAKQNL010000239.1 GCA_029565815.1 Spirochaetota bacterium
CACGAGCTGCGCAATCCACTGACCCCCATACGCCTGACCGCCGAGCGCGTACTGCGACTGTCCAAAGGTGACCCGGACAAGCTGGCCGATATTCTGGAAAAATCCATGGTGGCTATCATCCAGGAAACCGCCGGCATGGAAACCCTTTTGTCGGAATTCCACGATTTTGCAAAGCTGCCCGAGCCCCAACGCGACTGGGTGAATGTCCGTTCTCTGGTGGAAGAAACCGCCCTCCTGTATTCATCCCAGTGGCCTCAGCTGGAGCTGGACTACAGTAGCATCGCACAGGATATCGTTGTGCGCGCCGACCGCGGCCAGCTTAAACAGGTGCTTGGAAACCTGCTGGCCAACGCTGCGGACGCGAGCGGCGGCACAGGCAGGGTACGACTGCGAGCCGATCTTGTAAAAGCGTCGGAATGCCTATATTGTAGGCTGCAGGTCGCGGATAACGGCACGGGAATAGCCAAGGAACTGGGCATACAGGTGTTCGAGCCGTATTTTTCCACCAAGAGCAACGGAACCGGACTGGGACTGGCTATAGTCCGTCATATCGTATCGGCCCATGGCGGCCGTATATGGTTCGAGTCATCCGAAGGCTGCGGCACAACATTTTACGTGGACATACCCGCGCTGGCGGCCAAGGAAGCATGATGGCAAGCATCCTCGTTATCGACGACGAACCGGGCATACGGTCTACCGTAAAAGACATACTCGAGGACGAAGGCTACCGCGTCCATACCGCGGAGGACGGCCCCGCGGGCCTGGACATACTCAAGCGGGAAAAAATCGACGCCGTCATCCTGGATGTATGGCTGCCCCGCATGGGCGGCATTGACGTACTCAAGGCGGTAAAAGATGCATGGCCTTCCGTGGAAGTTATCGTTGTATCAGGACACGCAAGCATAGAAATGGCCGTATCCGCCGTCAAACTGGGCGCGTTTGACTTTATCGAAAAACCCCTGTCCATAGACCGGCTGGCTACCGCGGTCCGCAACGCATTGGCCATAGCCGGCTTACGCGAAGAAAACCGCCGGCTCAAACGAGGCATGCCGGAAACCGAGACGCTTATTGTCCGGTCCAAAACCATGCGCCAGGTGGTGGAACTGATAGAGCAAAGCGCCCAATCCGACGCCCGCGTGCTTATCACCGGGGACAACGGGACGGGCAAAGAACTGGTAGCCCGGCGTATACACGAGCTGTCCGCCCGCGCAAACGGTCCATTTATCGCCGTAAACTGCGCTGCCCTGCCCGACAACCTTATAGAAAGCGAGTTGTTCGGCCACGAAAAGGGAGCCTTTACCGACGCTGTGGCCCGCAGAAAGGGCAAGTTCGAGCTTGCAAGCGGCGGCACCCTGTTCCTGGACGAAATAGGCGACATGAGCCTGTCGGCTCAGGCTAAAGTGCTACGCGTTATCCAGGACATGCGCTTTGAGCGCGTCGGCGGCGAGGAATCCATACAGGTAGACGTACGGCTCATAGCCGCGACCAACCGCGACCTGAAAGCCCGTATCGCTTCCGGCCTGTTCCGCGAAGATCTGTTTTTCCGGCTCAACGTCATTCCCATACGCATGCCGTCCCTGGCCGAGCGGCCGCAGGACATTGGCCCGATGGCCGAGTATTTTCTGGGTAGCCTGTCCGGATTAAAAACCCGGCGCCTGTCGGAAGAAGCCGTAGCCGTTCTGGCCGCCCAAGAGTGGCCGGGAAACGCCCGCGAGCTGAAAAATTTCATGGAACGCATGGCGGTTATGAGCGACGAGGATGAACTGTCGGCGGAAACCGTACGCCATTTTTTGGGCAAAACCCCCTGCGAGACGCCGCAGCCCCCGGAGGGAGACTGTTTTCAGAGCCTTGCGGCCCTGCCCCTGGCCGACGCGAAAAACGAGTTCGAGCGGCGCTATATTCTACACCATCTGCGAAAAACCGGGTATAATGTGGCAAGAACGGCAGAGGCCATAGGGGCCTATCCGAGCAATGTTCACGCAAAGATCAAGAAATTCGGCATCGAGGCAGGCGAATGAAACTCTTAACCGAGCGACAAAAAGAGTTCCTGGACTACATCGAATCGTTCATACACGGGCATCCGTATCCGCCAACCATACGCGAGATCGCGGACAACTTTGGCATGACGGTAAAAGGCGCTTATGACCACGTAAAAGCCCTGGAGCGAAAAGGTTATATAAAAATCGGGGAAAACCGCAGCCGGAGCATCGAGCTGATCGGCAAAAGCTCGGGCAGTTCGCCGACCATAGAGGTACCGATACTGGGCGAGGTTGCGGCCGGCAAGCCCATATTCGCCGACGAAAACTACCAGGCAAGCGTGCACGTGCCTGCCGGCATGGTGGGCAAATCCCGCTGTTTTGCGCTTAAAGTGCGCGGCGACAGCATGATCAACGCAGGCATACTGGATGGGGACACGGCCATCATCGAGCACCGCGAGGTAGCGGAAAACGGCGAAATCGTCGTTGCAATGCTAGAAGATTCGGTAACCTTAAAGCGCTTCTTTCGGGACAAGGGAAAGATACGGCTGGCCGCGGAAAATCCCGCCTACAGCCCCATATTCACCCAGGACGTACGCATCCTTGGGCGGCTGCGCGGCCTCGTTCGCACCTACTAGTAGCCATGGAAAGCGTCATAGTCGTGGGCGGCCCGGAGCTTGGGCGCCGTAACGATTTTCTTGCCCAGCTTAAAACCCGCTGCGCTAAAGAATGGGGCCAGAGCCCGGAAGAGCACCGGCTGTACGCCGACGAAACCGGCGTTACGGAACTCTTGGATCTTCTGATGAACGGCTCGCTCTTTTCCTCCGGGAAGCTTGTGTACTACTACCGCGCAGACCAGATCAAGCTTAAAGCCGACACCCAGGCATTAGCCGCATACGCGAAAAACCCAGCCGACGCTACCGTTTTGGTGCTGGTGTCCGACGGATACGGCGTAGACAAGCTCATAGAAGATGCCGTGCCCAAAGAGCACAAGCGGGTGTTCTGGGAGCTATCCGGGTCGGAAATGGAAAAGGCCGTCCGCGACCAACTGGCAGCACAAGGCATAAGGGCGGACCAAGACGCGGTGGAAGCCATACTGGAACTGGTGGAAAACAACACCGAAGCCCTGCGCACGGAATGTTCCCGCCTGGCCCTGTTTTGGCCCAAAGGCTCGGCCATAAGCGAAGACGACGTAGAGCGCTACATAGCCCATAACCGGTCGGAAGACGCATTCAGCTTATTTGAGCGCATGGCTACCGGCAGTTTCGAGCAAGCCCTGGATACCCTGGCAGCCATCCTTGCAAACCGCGCGGGCAACGGCGTAGGCCTTATCGCCGGCCTGGCATGGAGCATGCGCCGCCTGTCTGCCGTACACGACGCGATGGCACAAGGTTCCAGCTTCGAACAAGCAGCCCGATCGCAAAGAATCAACGCTCGCAAACTGCTGGCCACCTACGACGCCGCCCGCCAGCGCTGGCCCCGCCCGCTGTGCCGGAGCCTGGTAGCTTTTAGTGTTGAAACCGACGCACAACTGCGCCAGCTTGGCCAAGCCCACGAACGAACCATACTGGAATTATTTCTGTATGCATGCATGGTGGCCAAAGCCCCCTACTGTTACGAAGCTTTGGGATAACATGCGTTTCTAAGCACGCACCCCATACCGATAGTAGCTCATTAGAAAATCCAATATCTCCAATGACTCAAGTCCGGTATATACAAATCACGCTTATATGCTATACTCCGACTGTCTGCGCGCCTGTGCCATCGGTAGCCGGCGTTAGTCCCCAGGAGTTTTTTTTGAGCAGTACCGAACCTATAAACCCGAGCCTTGGACTGTGGCCAAGCGCAAGCGACGCCGACAGGCTGGCCTTGTCCAGGACTCTCCTCGATATGATGGCGGAAGGCGCGTTTTTCGCCGACCGGAACCTAAGAATACGCTACGCCAACCCAGCCTTTTTGCGCATGATAGGCCATATAGCCGAAGATGACGGTTTGTCCATGGACACGGTGTACAGGAATTCCGAAAACCTGTCGGTTCTGGCCAATGCCCGCGCCGCCCTGGAGTCGGTCGGTTTTTGGTCCGGAGAACTGCGGCGCCAGGATACCCTAGGCTCCACCCGCATGTATCGATTGATGATAAGCGCCGCCCGCGGCTCAAGCGGCTTTGGCCTAGATGCCTGCGACGGAAGCCCCTGCTATGTCGGCCTTGCCCAGGATGTAAGCGAGCAGCGCAAAGCCGAAGATCAATTGGTGTGGACCCGCAACCACGACGAACTGACAAGCCTACCAAACCGTTCGCTGTTCTGCGCGAACCTGGATGCAACCATAGCCCGAAGCGGCGGCAGTGCAGCCCTGGTTGTGGTATGCGCCGACCTGGACGACTTTAAACGATACAATACCGACTACGGCCACGACCTGGGCGACCGCCTCCTCAAAGCAGCAGCCCAGCGCCTGTGCGCCAGACTGCGACCCGGCGACACCCTAGCCCGGACAGCCGGCGACGAATTCACCGCTCTCCTCCCGGTACGATCCATGGATCACGTATCCAGGGCTGCGGAAAGCATACGCGACGCTTTTGCGGATCCATTCTGCCTGGACGGCAAGGAGTTTATCCTTAAAGCCAGCCTGGGCGTTGCCGTGTGGCCTGCCGACGGCCCGGATGCAGCAACCCTATTGTCCGCCGCCGACCTGGCTCTGCAGGCGTTCAAGGACCAGGGCAAAGACGGCATTATGTGCTTTGACGAAAACCTGTCCATGACCCGCCGGGGCAAAGCCCAACTTGAAAGCGAGCTGCGCGACGCGATTGGCTCGGAACTGCTGTCGGTGCACTACCAGCCGGTCATACGCGTTTCGGACGGCTCGGTGAACAGTGTCGAGGCGCTGGTGCGCTGGCGTCACCCGCAGCGGGGCGACCTTGCACCGGACAGCTTCATTCCCCTAGCCGAAGAAACCGGGCTTATAGTTGGGTTGGGAACCCTGGTGCTTAAATCCGCCTGCGCCCAGGGCGATCTCTGGTCCGCATCCTCAGCCCCAGAGCTGCGCATCGCAGTCAACGTATCGCCGGTTCAGCTGGAGCGGCCGGACTTCCCGGACATCCTAGCGGAAACACTGGAGCACTCCGGCCTTCCTGCAAGCCGCCTGGTGGTTGAAATAACGGAAAGCGTTTTAGTGGAGCGCTTGGACAACGCCGCAAAGGTGCTGGGTTCCATTAAAAAGCTGGGCGTTGGCATCTCGGTTGACGACTTCGGAACCGGCTACTCGTCCTTCTCCTACCTTAAAAACCTGCCGGTGGACACGCTCAAGATAGACCGGGAATTCGTAATGGGCATGGAAAATTCGGCAACCGCCCGCGAGGTTGTTTCCGGCATCATAGACCTGGCCCACCGCATGAACCTGAGCGTGGTCGCCGAAGGTGTGGAATCGGCCGAGCAATATTACATACTGCGCGACATGGGCTGCAACTTCGTACAGGGCTTCCTGTTTGGCCGACCAGTGCCAGCCCAGGAACTGGAAGGCCGATACTTTACCCGTATCGGCAGTTCACGTTTCTCGGCCTTCCTGCTCCGTCGCTAATTTATATTAACCCTTAAGCTTGTCGGGATTTAAGCCCACAAGCTCGGGAACCACGAACAGGCCATCTTTGCGCACCAGCCTATCGTCAAACCAAATCTCGCCGCCGCCGAACTCCGGCGTCTGTATCAGCACCAGGTCCCAGTGCAAGGACGACCGGTTGCCGTTAAAGCAATTGTCGTATGCGTTGCCCGGGGTAAAGTGTATGGAGCCGGCTATCTTCTCGTCGAACAGGGTTTCCTTCATTGCCTTGGTGATGTACGGATTCACCCCGATGGCAAACTCGCCCACATAGCGGGCGCCGTCGTCCACGTCCAGCACGCGATTAATTCGGTCGTTGTCGTTGCTGGTCGCCTTGATAATTTTGCCGTTCTTGAACTCGAAGCGTATGTTCTCGTAGGTAAAGCCCTCGTGCTCGCTTGGGGTGTTGTAGCTGATGGTGCCGTTCACCGAATCTCGAACCGGCGCAGAGTACACCTCGCCGTCGGGAATGTTTAGCTTGCCGTCGCACTTGACCGCAGGCAGGCCCTTGATGGAAAAACTCAGGTCCGTACCGACAGCAACGATGCGCACACGGTCGGTTTTTTCCATCAGCTCGACCAATGGGTCCATAGCCTTGGACATGCGCGCGTAATCCATGGTGCACACATTAAAGTAAAAATCCTCAAAAGCTTCTTCGCTCATTGACGCCATCTGGGCCATGGCAGGGCTTGGGAAACGCAAAACCACCCAGCGGGTCTTGGGCAGGCGCGACTCGATGTGCACCTTCTTCCATATGTTTCGGTTATAGAGGTCCAGTTTGTCGCCGGGCAGGTCCGACCAGGAACTTAAGTTTCGCCAGGCATTAAAGCCGATGAAGCATTGCATCTTGTCCATGCGCGCGCGCTCGAACTCCGCCTGCAGTTCCAGCTGTTCGACCGGCGCATCCAGTAACAGGGCCCGGTCCAGGGCCTTGTCGCGCAGGGTCACGAAGGCGCGGCCGCCGGCCTTGTGCACGGCTTTCACCAGGGCCCGGTCAAAGGCCGGCTCTATGCCGGTATCTTGGATGAGCACGTTATCGCCTTTTTTTACGGCGCATGAATAGTTGACCAGTATGTCGGCCAGTTTCTGTAAACGCGAATCGATCACAAAAGCCTCCTTGGTGCGTGTTCAGGATTATAGCATGGTACAACAGCTGGCGGGCAAGGGCGGTACAAGCAAATACGAACAAGAATTGAACCACAGAGACGCAGAGACACAGAGAAGGAGGAGATTAGGCATAATCGAATTATAACCACGGAGACACGGGGGCACGGAGAATGCAAGAAAAGTAGCCTCAAGTTAAGGCGAAAACCTAATATTCAAGCACGCGAAGACACGGTGGTATGAAAGACATTCACATGTGGAAAATAAACGTCAACAACCTTGTGTAATAGTCAAACAGACCATAGTCGAAGGCCTGAGAGGCTACGGCTGAGGAGACAACTGTTTCGCTTATGCGCTTCTCGTACACAGTAGGCATGCCAGGAATCGTACGCCAGACTCCGACATCCTGCGCAAGCTGATCCTCGAAGATGAATTTCATCCGGTCTGGATGTCGGATGATGGAAACATCCTGCGTATCCTCACAACCATCAGGGGAACCTGTCA
>JAKQNL010000259.1 GCA_029565815.1 Spirochaetota bacterium
GCGGGCCATCGCGGCCGTATCCCAGTCGGAGTAGCGCGGACAGATGCCGTGGGTAACGGTAATGCCGCGGAAGCTGTCCAGGCCGGCCCGCAGAACGGCGCCGTCGGATGGGGCGTCGCGCTCCACACCGGTAAACGGTTTTTCCACCGAGCGGGCCTGCACCTCGTGGTCGTATTCGCGAACCAGAATTTCCTTACTGGCAACATTGGGGTCGGCCAGTATGGACAAGAGCATCGCAGTCCAGTCGTTCTGTTCCGGCAGGCTGTCACTGCGACGTTTTGGTTTTTCAAAACGAGCCGGTATGAGCATGGCCGGAAGGCCACGGTGCAGGAAATCCATGGACAGGCGCCCGGCTGGTTTTCCAGCTGCCTGTATTTCCACAAAGCCAGTATCGGTAAATCGGCCTACAACCGTTGCTTCCACGTCGCGCCGTCGTGCAAGCGCGGAAAACTCGTCCCAGGTAGACGGGTCTATGGCCAGACTCATGCGCTCCTGGCTTTCGGACACCAGGATTTCCCAGGGCGACAGGCCGGGGTACTTGAGCGGGCATGCGTCCAGGTCTATGAACACGCCGCCGGATGACTCGGCCATTTCGCCCAGGCTGGAAGACAGGCCGCCTGCGCCGTTGTCGGTTATCGATTCATACAGGCCCAGGTCGCGGGCTTCCAAAAGGAAGTCGCGCATGCGCCGCTGGATTATCGGGTCGCCTATCTGCACGGCGCTTACAGGGCTACTTTCATCCAGCACAAGGCTAGAGAAGGTAGCGCCGTGTATGCCGTCCTTGCCGACGCGGCCGCCAAGCATCACGGCCAGGGCACCGGGCTTGGTTTCTTTTTCCCAGGATGGCTTACCGTTGACGGTTTCCGGCATGATGCCGCCGGTGCCGCAGAACACCAAAGGCTTTCCGGCAAAGCTTTCGTCAAACAGGAAGGCGCCGCCAGCAACTGGAATGCCGGACTGGTTGCCGCCGTCCACTATGCCCTTGTGCACGCCTTCAAGCACATCGCGCGGATGCAAAAGGCCTTCGGGCATGTCCGCGTCCGGCGTGTCGGGGTAACCGAAACACAGCACGTTGGTATTGAAGATAGGTTTTGCGCCCATGCCGGTGCCAAGCACATCGCGGTTCACGCCAACGATGCCGGTTATCGCGCCGCCGTATGGATCCAGGGCGCTTGGGCTGTTGTGGGTCTCGGCCTTCACGCACAGGGTTATGCCATCGTGGAAGCTGACCACGCCCGCGTTGTCGGTAAACACCGAGCGCAAAAAGGGTTTGGACGGAGCCAGGTCCTGGGTGGTCGCGCGTATGTAGGTCTTAAACAGCGAGTTGATGATTCTAGTCTCTTTGCCCGCTTCTTTGTACTCGATGGTTGCGTTGAATATTTTGTGCTTACAGTGCTCGCTCCAGGTCTGGGCTATCATTTCTATTTCGACATCGGTTGCGTCTTCGGGCAGGCCGGCTTTTTTCCGCTGTGCCTTAACGGTCGGGTCGGCGAAATACGCGCGCACAGCCTGCATTTCCGCCAGGCTAAGAGCCAAGAGCCGCTCTTTGGACAAAGCATCCAGCTGGGCGTCATTAAGGCCGGCCACCGGCACAACTTGGGCTTGTGGATTATCGTGCACGCTTGGGGCCGGATAGGAGGCCGGGGCGCGCGTACCCTTGTTCCACTCGGCCGAGGAAATAAGGGTGGCGCTCTGAATCAGCGGGTTGTGCAGGCTAGCGGCAATCTGCGTTGCCGCGTTTTCGTCCAGCTGGCCGTACAAAAGAAACTGCCGGGCTGTCGTTAACGAAGAATAGTCTTGGCCGCAATCCAGTTTAAGGGCCTGCCGGGCGGTAATGGCCAGCGTGTCGGTAACGCCGGGTCGCCATGCGATTTCCACCAGATACGACCAGCCGGCCATATCCGTATCACTGGCCGCCGGACTGTCCATGCGAACCAGCTGGACGGCCGGGTCGGACAATACTCGGGCGGCCCTGTCCGCGGGCACGGGGGCACCGGGCAGCACTACGTCGATGACCGCGACGCCTACCTGGCGGCCGGTCCTGCGGGACAGCTTGACGGAAAGGCTACGGGCCCTGCCGTCAAGCGACGGTTCGGCGAAGCGGATTTCTATACGCATGATGTGCGAGCATAGTACCAGATGGCCCCCGCCGTATCAAGGGCAAGCCGTACGCACAGAAAAGCCAGGACTATCGTCTAGTAAAACAGGCGTATGATTTCCGTGTCCGCCTTGTGCTTGAGCTTGAGGTACAAAGCCCCCGACGCTCGCTTAAACCAGTAACCGGATGCGTTATAGCCCTCAAAGCCGGGATCCATGTTGTAGTCCAAGCCATACAATTGGATACGGACAAACGGTTTTACGCCGTACATGGCGACATAGTGTGACGAAGCTTCGGGATAGCGTGCGCTGAATATGAGCTGGGTGCCGTCTTTTGCCAGGGTAAATTCCGGAGATGCGGTCCATGCCCAGGCGCCGGGTCCTATTTCCTTAAAGAAGCTAA
>JAKQNL010000451.1 GCA_029565815.1 Spirochaetota bacterium
TGATTCGTTCTACAACCGGCTCCAGTGCTTGCCACACGGCAGCTTCCACCTCATCCGCCGTTTTGGATGCGTCTACGGTAACAAGCTGCATGGGGCTGTCTGCGTAACGCGCAAGGACCAGCTGGTAGCGCTCGGCAACCTTGGTTTGGAAATCCATGGTTTCGTATATGTCCCGCCCAGGCCGTGCGGAAATCCTTGCCATGGAAGCGGTCGGATCGATACGGAAAAATATGCACAGTTCCGGTAAAGGAAAATGCATATTCAGCTCGGTAGGTAGGCTTTCGCCGCATGCAAGGCCCTGGTATGCAAGGGACGAAAACAGGTAGCGGTCGCTGATACGCAGCTGGCCGGCTGTGCAGCTTTGGACTATGCCGCCTTCTGCGTACAGGTGCTCACCGCGGTCTGCGGCAAAGAGTCTGGCTATGCTTTCCGGCAGTAAATGCATGGCACCGGACAAAGCCTGACGTATGAGCGTGCCTATACTGCCGCCTGTCGGCTCTGCATCCGTTCTGTGGTCTATGCCCATGGCTCTCAGCCTGGCCGACAGGCGGGACAGCTGGGTTGTGGTGCCCGAGCCGTCTATGCCCTCGAACACGATGAAATTTTTCAGTATGGGACTGTTCGTCATGGTAGGGCAAGCATAGCCAGCATGGCCGTGGCTATGCAATCCCTGCGTAAAAAATGCCCTCCCGGTGGCTAAAGCTCCGTCCTTGTGCTACTGTCAAAGTGTGAGATCCAGATCGGCCAAGCCAATACTTTTCGCCATGCTCGCCGCCGTGCTTAGCGCCGCGGCCTGGATTGCGTTTATAGGGCCCCTGGATCGCATCCTTGTCGCTTTTAGCCGCGAACGCATCGAGCATGCGTTGGCCGCGTATGTACAACCCTGGAAGCTCAGCGTCTCCTACCACAGCGCGTCTCCATCCTTTGCCCTTGGCTTAAGCATGAGGGATTTGCGCATTTCCACACCGGGCGGCAGCTCCCTGTACCTGCGGCGCGTACGCCTTGGCTTGGACATTGTGCGCAGCCTTGTTTCCGGCCAGCTCGTATGGACCGACGGCGTGCTCTTGGAGGGTGTGCAAGCCAGGCTTAACCTGGACGGGGACAGGGAATTGCTTACAACGATACTCCGCGCTTTACAGGAACCCGGTACGGATAGCGCGCCAAGCTTGGGCAAACTGGGTGCTGTGCTGAGGGGAGCAAGCCTGGAACTGGTTTCCGATTCGCTACCAGCGTTGTCCATCGATATACGCCGAGCGTCCATGGATGCAGGTGATGACAAAAGCATAGCATTTTCCGTAGCCGGCACTCTGCGCGCAAACGACCCGGATTGGCGTTTTGGCTTTGGATCCGCGTTGGTGCCACTGTCCGTGCTTGGAAAGCTAGACGCAGATGGAACCCTTGCACTGTCCGGAACGCTTATGGCGGATACGGCCCTTGGTTCCCTGTCCGAGGTGCGGATGAGTGCAAGCCTGTCGGACAGCCTAGGACAGCTATCGCTTGATGCAGGGAAAACCCTGGAATCCCTACGCCTGTCCTACGACCGCGACAGCGGCCTTGCCAGGATGGAAGGCTCGTTCAAGGATTTTGTCCCGCTTGGCTTGTTCATTCCAAAGGGAAAGCTGGCGTTTTTACGGCCGTATTTCCGCTATCCGGTCAACGGCAGCGTCAACATAAGTAGCGACGTGAGCTTAGCCGGTACTGCCGGTTCGGTGAGCCTGCGGGGAAGGCTACCGCCAGAATTCCTCGGAACGGAAGCCGGGTTTTCCATCGATGCAAGCGGTAGCCCAAACGGCATGGACATACGGAATGCATCCATCGATTCTGGCCAACTGTTTGCCCGTTACCGCGGTCGTTTTCGCTTAGCCGGCCTAGGCGCAAACGGAATACTGGAAGGCCGCTGGCGTGGCCCAAACGGCTTGTTTGCCGAA
>JAKQNL010000049.1 GCA_029565815.1 Spirochaetota bacterium
GGTTCCTTGGACACCGGCTGGGCAGGCTTTGGCACCGAGCGCGTGGAGGAAGACGCTGCGCGGCTATTCCCCGGCTGCACCATAGCCCGACTGGACGCGGACTCCACCTCGCGCAAGGGCGTGCTTGAACAGACCCTAGCCGCGTTTGAATCCGGCAGCATCGATATACTCCTTGGCACCCAAATGGTCGCCAAGGGCTTGAACTTTCCTAAGGTGCGATTGGTTGGGGTGATACTTGCGGACACTGCCTTGAACCTGCCGGACTTCCGCGCGTCCGAGCGGGCCTTTGCACTTATCACCCAGGTGGCGGGCAGAGCGGGCCGCTTTACCTCCGGCGGTTCGGTTATCGTGCAAACCTACCGTCCAAACAGCATGGTTATACGCCGCGCTGCCGCATACGACACGGAAGGCTTTTACGCCCAAGAGTTGGCCATGCGGCACGAGCTTGGCTTTCCGCCCTTTACGCGCATCATACGCCTGGTGCTTCGATCCAAAGCAGACAACGCAGCCATGGAAGCAGCGATACAGCTATCCGAACGCCTAGCCGGGCGGCCGGACACGGAAATCCTTGGGCCTGCACAGTGCCCGATAGCAGTCGTTGCCGGCCAACACCGCTGGCAGATTATCATACGCTCGGCGAACGCTGCATCGTGTAGACTGGCATTAAGCGCTGCCCTTAGCGGGTATGAAACTCCATCCGCCGTATACCTGGAGATAGATCCTGATCCGGTAAGCTTGCTATGAAACATTCACGCAGGCTGCTTAGTTGCAGCCAGCGAGCCTCTTAGTTGCAGCCGGCTTGCCGTAAAAAGTCCATGGCTTTTTGCTCGGTGTAAAAAATCTGAATGTATTCTTTTATATTGACCAGATCGAGCACCTCGGCAATCTTTGGCGGAACATTGAGCAGCGCAACGTCGCCACCGCTTGCGGCAAGGCTTTTTTTTAGGCGGATTATGACGCCTATGCCGGTGGAATCGACATAGTTGAGGTTTTCCAGGTTGAGCGCGACTTTGCGGAAACCGCCTTTAACCAAAGCATCCAACAGGGCGGTGGTTTCCATCGCGTTATCCATGCCCAGGTTGCCGCGCAGGCCAACTTTGCACAGATAGTCGGAACCGTCGTCGCTGTGGGAGCTCGTGCTGTGAAGGGGAATCAGCTCGATGTAATGTATGGTCGCCATACGAAAAGCATACGCCTTTCTGCTCCGGGAAACAAGGCAGGCCGGAGCAAAGTGCGGCGGAATTTTACAGGCGGGCCCGAACGCGGCTCTGGCCGTCCAGAGCCTCCTGCATGCCGGGGCTTAAGCGTAGCGCTTTTGCGTACAGCTCGGCCGCCTTTGCCCACTGGCCAAGAGCCTCGGCAGCCCCGCCGTAGCGATACCACCAGCGGGCTATATTGCTTTCCCGGTAGGTGGCCATGGCGTACGCGATATCCGCATGGTCGTATTTCTTCTGGCGGTAGTAGGACTCTGCCATGTAGAAATATGCCGACGCGACGCGGTCTGCGTACTCACCAGAGTTCTCGATATAGCGCTGTAAAAATTTGACAGCCTGCGCGTCATCATTCAGGTGAAAGTAGGACTCGCCCATGACTTCCACCACGCGAGCGTCGAATTTTACTTTAAGCGCTGCGGATCCGACGGAAACCACTTCTGCATAGCGATTGAGGCGGAACAAGGACCAGCATTTGACCGTATACGCGTCCATGCGCGTTGGGTCCTGTGCCAGTTCCCGGTCGCAGATGCTTACAGCTTCACGGTACTTGCTCGCGGCTTCCGTAGCCTTTCCTGCGCTGTCCAGGTTTCTGCCCTGGTTATAGATGAGGAGGGCATCCGCCTTTGGAGCCGCCGGGGGCGGAGCAAGAACCGTTGGCGCTTGGGCTGGACTGAGCTGTGCCGGCGTTTGAGCCGGGCTTGCCGGTGCTGGAAGCTGAGGCTCCGCTTGCGGCTGAGCTTCATCTTGGGCATACACGCTAAGGGCCAACAACAAGGCTACAACTAGGAATCTGGTTCTCATCGATACACGCTCCGGGTGGGTTGCTCCCGCCCATTATGCCGTGGAGGCCGTTGCCATGGCAAGCTGACCCCGGGGAAACTAAACTGCACCTTTAAGGTAACGCGCTACCCTTCGAGGTAGCGATTGATAGCCGCAGCGGCTCGGCGGCCCTCGCCCATGGCAAGGATAACCGTTGCAGCACCCAGCACGATGTCCCCGCCGGCCCACACTTTGTCCATGCGGGTCTTCTGGCTTTCGTCCACCAGCACATGGCCCTTTTTGTCCACGGCCAAAGCTGGCGCAGTGCGCGCAAGCAGCGGGTTGGACTCGTTGCCCACGGCGACTATCACCGTGTCGTAGGGCACATCGTGAGCCGAACCGGGTATCTCCACCGGACTGCGCCTGCCCGACGCGTCTGCTTCGCCCAGGCTGTAATTCAGTACCGTCAAGGCGATTACCCGCCCGTCGTCGTTCCCGACAATGGCTTTTGGGCTGGACAAAAAGTCGAACACAACGCCTTCTTCCATAGCGTGTCCCACTTCTTCCGCGCGCGCGGGCATTTCCTCCCGGGTCCTGCGGTACAAGATATGCACAGACTCGGCGCCAAGGCGCAAAGCCATGCGTGCGGAGTCCATAGCCACATTGCCGCCGCCAAGCACAGCCACCCGTTTTGACGGATAGATGGGCGTAGCTGCGTGGCTACGGTCCCAGGCTTTCATCAAATTGGCACGGGTTAGGTATTCGTTTGCGCTAAACACGCCAACCAGGTTTTCTCCGGGTATGTCCATGAATTTGGGTAGGCCGGCTCCAACGCCAACAAACGCTGCGTCAAACCCATCCTCGGTCAATAGTTTATCCAGCGGACGGGTGCGCCCAACCAGGGTATTGAGCTCAAAACGCACGCCCATGCGTTCCAGTTTTTCCGCTTCCTCCCGGACTATGGCCTTGGGCAGGCGGAACTCGGGTATGCCGTACACCATAACCCCGCCGGGTTTCTGGAAGGCTTCGAAAATGACCGCCTCGTGGCCGGCGCGCCGCACATCGGCGGCAACGGTAAGGCCTGCAGGTCCGGCTCCAACCACCGCCACCCGCTTGCCCGTGGGTTTGGCCACCACAGGAGCAGCCGCGCCTGAAGCTACACCAGCGGCGCGCTGCACATCGGCTACGTATCGCTCAAGGCGGCCTATCTGAACGGCCTTGTCAACGCTCTTAAGCGCCTTGCCAAGGGTACAGGGCAACTGGCACTGTTTTTCCTGCGGGCACACCCGCCCGCAAATAGCCGGCAACAGGTTAGTTTTTTGTATCACACTAGCTGCTCCGGAATAATCGCCACCGGCCACCTTGGCTATAAAACCGGGTATGTCGATACCCACCGGACAGCCACTTACGCAGGGCGCATTTTTGCACTGAAGGCAACGGGCGGCCTCCAGCCGTGCCTGAGCTTCCGAATAGCCAAGGGCAACTTCTTCCATGGAGCGGGAACGCTGTACCGGATCCCGGCAAGGCATATCCTGCACCGGTATTGCCATGCGCTCTTTGGGGCTTAGCGTTTTGCCTTCGATGGCGTCCAAAAGCTTTATCACATCGGAGTTATTGATCAGCCCGCTCATCGTAAAGCTCCCTGGCCTTCGCCATTCGCATTGAGGCCAATTTTGCACTCGTGGTCGTGGTGGGCTCGGTGCCGCTCGTCCTCTATATCCTTGTACGCGCGAAGCCTGCGCATCATGCCGTCCCAATCCACCTGGTGGGCGTCAAACTCCGGCCCGTCTACGCACACGAATTTGGTTTGCCCGCCAACGCTTACCCGGCAGCCGCCGCACATGCCCGTGCCGTCTATCATGATGGTGTTGAGGCTTGCTAGCGTTTTTACCCCGAAAGGCTGAGTGGTTTGTGCGCAGAACTTCATCATGACTGGC
>JAKQNL010000278.1 GCA_029565815.1 Spirochaetota bacterium
GGCCCAGGCAGACAGGTTGGCCGACTCTCCGGTGCCCCTGGCCAGTTCGTCCAAAATGGGTTTTGCTCGGCTGGCTATATTTTCCGTAACGGGAACGCGGCTGGCCAATTCTACCAGGGTAAGACCAAGGGTCCAGTCGCCGTCGCGGCGCTCAACAACTCCGCGGCGCTCCATTGCTGTCAGGTAGCGTAGCGCGGTAGCCTTGTCCCAGCCGGTATCGCGGGACAGTTTTGCAAGAGAAGAACTGCCCGAGCGGCTCAGGTGAAAGAGTAGATCAAACGCTTTGAGTGCCGATTCGCTCATTCGTCCCCGTTTCTAAAGACAAAATCTAATTGCGACAATTGAAACGCAAGGTGTAAAAGTACAGCGGAGCGGAGCCTTTGTCAACAGAAACAGGGTAAAAATTACCGATTAGTGTTTACGCCAGAGCTGTCCCATCGACGGGGCAGCTTTTTTTTATTTCCCAGTAAACAGCGCAGCCAGTTCCGGATAGCCTTCTTTGGCAAGATCCTTTGCGGCTACAAAGCGCAGGCTGGCAGAGTTTATGCAGTAGCGCAGGCCGCTCGGCTGCGGGCCGTCCGGAAAAACGTGGCCCAGGTGGCCCCCGGATGCCTTGGCCCTCACCTCGGTGCGCTGCATGCCGTAGGACGTATCTTCCACCAGCACGATACGCTCCATGTCCAGTGGTTCCCAGAAACTAGGCCAGCCCGAACCGGAATCGAACTTTGCGCCGCTGGAGAACAGGGGCGTTCCGTCGATAGCATCGACGTACACACCGCTCTGGTGATTATTCCAGTACGCATTGCGAAACGGCGGCTCGGTTGCTGCGTTTACCAGCACATCCCACTGCTCCTTGCTCAGTTTTGCCTTCAATTCCGGCGTAGGCTGAACAAAACAAATATTTGCTTCTTGTGCACTCATAACGCTCAATCCTTTCAGGGCTGCTGGCTGCGCTGGCTCGCTGTGTTCCGGAGCACAGGCAGCGCAGATTGCCAAGGTTCCAAAAAATAGCGGCGCGATACATAGAAACAAGCCTTGCTTCATAGAAACAAGGTACTAAACAGCGCTCAAGACAGCAAGTTGAGCCAATTTCAAAATCTATCTGTCGTTTACCAGAGCTTCCACGTAATCATTGTGGGGTGGGTGAATTTTTGTTGCAAACGAAGGTTTCATACAAACATACGATGCAGACAGCGGCTAAAGGAACACGGGTAATCACAAAACTAATAGCAAAAAAAATTTTCGAATGTTGCTAAAATTTGTTATTTTTTTGTGTAAAGGGTCTTTTCCAAAATCTCCAATGGTGCTATGTTGTAGCTATGAACAGAGAACAAACGGTACTTTTGGACGACTGGCCTTTTAGCAAGGCAAAGTCAGCTCTTCTGCGATCCGCTGCTGTAGTAATGCGGGAAAAAGGCCCACGGTCGGCTACTCTCAAGAATATTTCGGCAAAAGCCGGCGTTACGGAACCAGCCATTTTCCGCCATTTTGACGGAGTGGACGGCATGTTCCAGTCGTTATTCGAAGTTGTTACTATGTATTACGGCCGCTTTCAGGGATTTTATACCGAATCCGGACTGGTTGGCCTGGACAGGCTCGAGTACGCATACCTGCGTATTTTGGCAACCCTTAAGGCCGATTCCGATTTCGCATACCTGATCATGCAGCCGGATCCCATCTTCCGCGAATACCCCAAGCTTCGCGACAAGCTGGCAGAACTGAAGCAGCGCGACAAGGCAAGCGTAGCAGCCTGCATCAAGGAAGCCAAAGCCAAGAACCAGCTGCTTGCAAGCGCAGATCCGGACATGGTTGGCGCAAGCATCGTCGGTTCCACATCGCTTATGATCAATGCATGGCTCAACGATGGATCGCCGGCCGACATAGAAAAAGAAGGCCGCAAGATATGGTCGGGCATACGAGCAGTTATCCAGCATCCTTCCTACAAACCAGCTACCATAGTGCTGCCCAAGGAAGTACCTGTTGCCAAGCTCGTAGCCAAGGAAAAAAAGAGCCCGTCCAAAAAACCGGCGGCTGCCAAGGCAAAGCCAGCTGCAAAAAGCGCAAAAGCCGAGCCTAAGGCAAAGGCTGTGACCAAAGCCAAGCCTGCTGCCAAAGCCCAGCCAAAAGCAAAAGCCCAGGCAAAACCGGCGGCTGCAAAGCCTGCCGCAAAAAAACCTGCAGCCAAGGCAAAAAAAGCCAAGTAACTGTATGCACTGGCACATCCGGCATCCATGCGATGCCGGATTTTTTTTGCCTCGTTGACGGAAGCTGCCCGGCGGCTATAAGGTCATTCCATGAGAACACTCCTTACAGGCGGCGTAAAATCCGGAAAATCCAGCAGGGCTTTGGTGCTCGCAGCCGAATTCGAAAAGCCATGGCGCTTTTTGGCTACAGCGACCGCATTCGACGACGAAATGCGCGATCGCATAGAGCGGCACAAGCTGGAGCGCGGCCGCAACTGGGAAACCGTTGAAGAACCCATCGATATAGATACGGCAGTACGTGAACGCATGATACTGGACTGTATTCCTATGTGGCTTAACAACCTGTTTTTTGCCGAGCGAGAGGCAGAGTGGGAAAGCATATTGGAACGCTTCATTGCAAGCATGCCGCGCGATATCGTCATCGTGACGAACGAAACCGGCATGGGCGTTATACCAGCCGACCCTGTAAGCCGCCGTTACGGCATGGCTCTTGGCATTGCGAACGCGCGCCTGGCGGCTGCCGTGGACCGCGTAGAACTTATGGTAGCCGGCTTGCCGCTACGGGTTAAATGATGGAGCTGTCGGTTCCTTCGTACGTGGTGCCGGGTACATGGGCAGAAAACCTGCGCTGGCTTTTGGAGAACACAAGCCAAAGGCGGGTGGAGCTGTTGTTTTTCATGTACGACAACGAAACCAGATCCATGCTCAAGGACGAGCTACAAACCATACTGGATCTGTCCAGGCATTTTAGCTACACGGTGCATTTGCCGGACAGCATCGCAGCAGACAGCAGGGAGCTTGTCCAAGCCTTTAGTCGGGTGTCCGACGGCTTTGTTGTGCATCCGCCGCGCACGCTCAGCGAGTTAACACCGTTTTGCGCACTCATGGACGCGTGGCGGGATAGCTTTGGCCCGGATCGATTTTTTTTGGAGAACACGCGCATGGAGCCATTCGCTCTAGCAGACGCTTTGCCCTATACGCATGGTCCTATGAAGCTGTGCGTGGATGTAGGCCACCTGGTGCTAGAAGGCATAGATCCATCGGCTTTTATTGCACAACACGCCAGCAGAATACGCGAACTGCATGTGCATGGAGTACACGCAGGCAAGGACCATGGCCCGCTCACCGGTAGGGAAAGCTGGCTCGTAGCCATGCAGGATTTTCTGCGAACCTACGAC
>JAKQNL010000314.1 GCA_029565815.1 Spirochaetota bacterium
GGTTGGGCTTATCGGCTTTGCGATCGTATCCCTGGTATGGGAAAAGGGCCGCAACCTTAAAAGCGCCCTAAGCCACAAAAGCGGCATGGGTCTGACGTTCGGCGGCTCGATATTCGGACCCTTCCTGGGCGTTACCCTGTCGCTGTTCGCCGTGCAGCAAACCAAGGCAGGCATAGCAAGCGCCATTATGGGTCTCAATCCAGTCATCATTATCATACCGCTGGTTATCTTCTTTAAGCAGAAGGTGCGGCTCTTAGAGGTGGCCGGCGCAGTGGTCGCCGTTGCCGGTACCATGGTGTTGTTTTTGTAAACCAACCAAGGCTCTACGCGAACAAAGGCTTTGGCTCGGAGAAGAAATAACCCTGGGCGTAATCCACACCAAGCTCTTCCAGTTTTGTAACGATGGCTTCGTTCTTCACAAACTCGGCTATGGTTTTTAGGCCCATCACGTGCCCTATCGAGTTTATGGAATCCACCATCGTGTAGCTGACAAGGCTTTCGTCGATGTTCTGCACAAAGGATCCGTCGATCTTGACGTAGTCCACAGGCAGGCTGCGCAGGTAGCCGAAGGACGAAAAGCCCGCTCCAAAATCGTCCAGCGCAAAGGTAAAACCCTCGCCTTTAAGCCGGTTGATGAACCTGGTTGCGTAGGACAGATTTTGTATGGCGGCCGTTTCGGTTATCTCGAAACAGAAATCCTTGGCGGCCAGCGAGTATTTATGCAGGAAGTACAGAATGGTTTCCACCAGCGAGTCGTCCAGGAGCGAGGGCCCGGAAAGGTTGACGGAAAACAGCGAGGAAGCAAGCGGGCTTTTCTGGTCCTGCAGGAGCCGGAACGCCCGCATGGAATTTTCTATAACCCAGCGGTCTATCTGCGGCATCAGGTTGTAGCGCTCTGCGGCCGGTATGAAGTCATTGGGACGGGCTATGCTGCCGTCCTCGTTTACCAGGCGCAACAGCACTTCCAGTTTAGGCCGGTTCTTGGAGTTTTTGTCCAGCGGGACTATGGGCTGTTGGTACAGGATGAAGCGGTTCTCTTCTATGGCGCGGTTAATTTTTCCTATCCACTCCATGTCGCCGCGGCGCTTGCGGAACTTGGAATCCTGGGCGTGGAACACGGTGGTTTTGGAACCGCCCTCTTCTTTTGAAACGTGGGACGCATCGTCTGCCGCAGCCAGTATGGAGTGTATGTCTCCGGCGTCGCGGTCTATGGGCACCACGCCTATGGACAGGCTGACGGGGAAGTTGACGTTTTGCCAGATGAAGCGCTGGCGCTGTACCGCTCCCTGAAGACGGGCGGCAACATTGACCGTGTCCTCGGCATTGCAGTTCATAAGGATGATAGCGAACTCGTCGCCGCCTATGCGGGCGGAAATATCGTTGCGCTGTATGTTCGTCTGTATGTGGCTGGCTACCTGGCGCAGAAGCTCGTCGCCTGCCATGGCTCCGCAGGTGTCGTTGACCGCCTTAAAGCGATCCACGTCCATGACGATGAGCGAGTGGGTGCCGCCGGTCAGCCGGACGTTCTTTATAATCTCGCCGAGCTTGTAGCTGAATTCCTCGCGGTTGGACAAACCGGTTAAACTGTCGTGGCTGGACTGGTAGGTAAGCGTTTCCGACAAGCGCTTCATCTCCGTCATGTCCCGCAGCACAAACACAAAACCTTCCGTCGCGTTGTCGCGCTCGTTGATCCGGGTAATGGAACCGTCCACCACCAGGCTCTGTCCGGTTGCGTTACGGAGCGTTACATCGCTGAAGAAAATGGGCTTGTCGCCCTTCATGTTTGCGGCTGCAAGCAGATCTTTTTGGGTTTTCGGGTCGGCAAGGCTTAAGAACAGGGAAATATTTTTGCCCTGCACGTTCGACTCGCGGTGGCCGCAAATATCCTCCGCCACGGGGTTCATAAACTGCACGGTCAAATCCATGTCGGTCGCTATGATGCCGTCGTTGATGGAGTGGAGTATGGCGCTGAACAGTCGTTCCTGACGGGTGAGGCGGCCTTCTATGGAATGTTTGTACAAGGCTATGTCTATGGTCGTGTACAGTTCGCGTTCCTTGAAGGGCTTTAGGATGTAGCCGTAGGGCTCCACCTCCTTGGCGCGCTCCAGGGTTTTCTCGTCGGTGAATGCCGTTAAAAAGATAAAGGGGATGTCCCGGCTTGTCTTGATAGTACGGGCAGCTTCGATGCCGTCCATCTTGCCGGAGAGCATAATGTCCATGAGTATGATATCGGGATTCAGTTCCAGAGCCATGGTCACGGCAGTTTCGCCTTCGCCTGCCAAGCCGACAACCACATAGCCAAAGCGTTCCAGCCTGCGCTGGAGGTCTATCGCGATGATTTTTTCATCTTCTACGATCAGGATTCTTTCATTGTTCATGCACTAGGCTCCTGGTCTAAAATGCGCGCTAACGCAGGTACCATAAGCCATAGTGTGGCGCATGCTGTTCATCTTGTCAAAGAAAAGTGAATACCAGGGCGCCCATGCAACCGGCACCCAGTATGATCCAGACAGGATTGAGCTTGGTAAACATGGACAGACAAAACGCAAGCACGGACAAAACCGGCACATACCAGGCGGATGCCATGGACGGGGCAAAAGCCCACACGGTCATGGCAAGGAGGCCCAGGGTGGCTGATTTGAGGGCTTCGGACAGACGGCTCCCGGCTGCAAAGTGTTTTTTTGCAAGCATGCCTACCACAATGGCCAGAATGAGGGGCACGGCTACCACGGCCAGCGTCGCGACAACGGCTCCAAGGAAGCCATGCACCCGAAAGCCCGTCATGGTAGCGGTATTGAGGGCCACGGGGCCAGGCGTTATTTGGGCTATAGCGACAAGATCTGCAAAGGCGGCTTCGTCTAGCCAGTTTCGGCCAAGCACTTCGGTCTTTATAATGCCGACTATGGTCCAGCCGCCGCCGTAGGAAGCAAGGCCTATCTTGAGGAAAACCAGGGCAAGTTCTAGCATCGCTTCCACCCTTCCGATAGCCAGGCCACAGCGGCTACTACAAAGAACACGGGTATGGCCCAACTGCCGGACACTATCATCGCAATCGATGCTACGCAGGTGAGCACGGCACGGACAGGCGTCCAGTTTCGCTTACGCACCATATTGACCGCAAACGCGCTTACAAGGCCAGGAACCACCGCGTACGCGCCTTTGAGAAAACCCTGTACGGGCTTAAGGCCGGCTAAGTTATCCAAGAGCACTGCAACCAGCAAAATGGCAACGAACGGCGGCAGCACTACACCCAAAAAGCCGGCTAACAGTCCACGCAAACCGGCAAGGCGCCGGCCGGCAAAGGTTGCTGCGTTTAAGGCAATGGGGCCGGGCAATGCCTGGGCAAGCGCAAACAAGTCATAAAACTCGTCTTCGGCCAGCCAACCCTTACGCGCAATGGCCCGCTGGATAACCGGCACCATGACATAGCCGCCGCCTATGATAACCGAGGATATGCCGAAGAACAGAAAAAAGATGGACCAAAAACCCGGCTGGGCTTTTTTGCTTGCATCGCTCATGCTTGGAACAATGCATCAAAGTCCGGCTCTGTGTCTACCTGGATAGCATGAGCGCTGGGCAGGTAGTACAGGTATGCCCTGGCAGGCATGCCGAACATGCTTTCTGCGGCAATACGGTACAAGCCTAGCTGGAAGCTGTGATGGTCCGGCTCTTCCAGCTTGTCGGTTTTGAAGTCTACCACCGTTACTCCGCTACCATCGCAAAACACAAGATCCATAGCCCCTGACAGGTAGCGGGTCTGGCTATTGGAATGCGCTCGGTATACAAACTGGTATTCGGTATACATAAATGATTTTTCACTTTTGGAAGAGTGCTTGCTCGCTTGTAGCGAAGCGAGACCCAAGTGGCTGGCCAAAAAACCGTGAGCCATTAAGCGTGCCTGAGCAAGCAATGTGTCACGCACGGAGGCCGAAACGGCAGCCAGGCGTTTTGCCGACTGTCCCGATGCTTGCGGCTCGCGCTCAGGATCGTGGAGCATTGCTTGCACAAACTCGTGGCACAGGGTACCGAAATCCGTTTCAGAAAAACCTTCCCTGTCCGGCCTGGAAGCGGCTGTTTCCTCTGGCCGCAATGAGGCTTGCACGCTTGACGCACTATAGGTTTCGCTCACATGGGCTTGTATCAATTTTGAAGCGGCGGTAACCGCAAGCCGGATTTTTTTTGCCTGCGGAGCCCAGGTTTCCGCTTTGTCCAGGTACGCTGGTTTCTTGACTTTGGCTTGCTGCCTGGAGAATCCGTATGCTTCGGATGCCTGCATGGGCTCGCAGCGCACAAGCGACAATGGCGCATCAGGAGGAGCATCGGGCACATCGATAATCGTTTTGCGGGAAGGCTGTCCGACCCATGGATAGGCTTTGAGCAACAGGCCGCGGAACGAATTACCGCGCGTATCGGCATGATACGGAGGCGTTCCGACCAGGTACAGCCGGCAGATAGCCCGTGTGCATGCAACGTAAAACAGCCGGGCCGTTTCCGCCAAACGCGGATCCATATCACTGACACCGTCGCTTCTGTCCAGGTTGTCCAGTTCTTTTTCCAAGGCCGCCTGCGGGTTACACAAAGTTCCCTCAGTATCCGGTAATTTTGCCGACAATCCAAAGCGTCTGCCCGCGACGAGCGCTTCCGACACGTCCGAGCGGCCGGTGTTTTGGCAGTCCGGCAGTATAACGATGGGGAATTCCAGGCCTTTACTTTTATGCACCGACATGATGGCCACACCCCTGGCACTTTCGCGCAGCACGCTTATGTCGTCGAGCTTGTCGTCTCCGCCCATAAGCGGTTCCATCTCGGCAACCAGATCCGACAGGCGTAAAAATCGCTTATCCGCATCGGCTGCCAACGACCATGCGTAATCAAAATGCTCCAGGTATGCCTCGCTGCCTGCACTCGACAAAACATTCCAGCGCAAGCCGCGCTCATGCCACAAATAGGATACCAGATTGCACAGGGGCTCCCTGTCGGCCCTGTTCCGCAATGAGCTCCAGGTTACAAAAGCTTCCTGCCAGCGAGCGCTGTCTGTTTCATCCAAGCCAAGAGGCTTTTGGGAAAAAGCCGGCGGATAGGTACCATCACTACCGGGCTCTATGGCGAGTATGGTCACAACAGCCCTGTCCGACAGCCGAGCAAAAGGTCCACGCAAGTACGAAGCAAATGCCGCCCTGTCGTCAGGCAGCGCTGCAAGGCGCAAGGCTACGTACAAGTCACCGATTACAGATTCAGAAAACAGTCCGCCTACCGCTGAAGCGCTGTATGGAATACCTAAAAGGCGGAAGCAGCGTTCCAACTCATTCTGCTTTTTTGTGCTTCGGTACAGCACCGCTATGTCTTCCCACCGGCAAGGCCTTGCGCTTTTTCCTCCGCTATCGTTTGAGCACACGGGGACGCCTGCATCCACCAGGGAGCGCACCAGCTTTGCTATTTCTATAGCCTGGGCGGTTTCGGATTTTAGGCCGTCTTGCTCTGGAAGGGGAACCTCCAGGTACTGAACGCAAGCCTCTACACCAGGTGTTGCCGGGCCGCATCCAAGCGGCTCAAAGCGCGCTTCGTAGGGCTGCGCGCTCTGATCGTCCGGCGAAGGCATAATCCGACCGAATGTTTCATTAAAAAACGATATGAGTGCAGGCTCGGATCGCCAGTTTACCGACAGGCTGTGCTTTCCAAGGCCCCCGCTTGCGCTGGCAAGTTCCCTACCCAAGCCGCGGAACACGCTGACATCCGCCCCGCGGAACGCATAGATGCTCTGCTTTTCGTCGCCGACAAAGAACAGCGCACCTTCGCGCAGATCCGCGGCTACCGGCACCCGGCCGCTTACGCCTTCCAGGTCTCGGCGCTCCGCCAACAGATACAAGATATCTTTCTGTAACTCATTGTTGTCCTGAAACTCGTCTATCATGATGGCGTCGTAGTGCTTTTTGTACCAGGACCGAAGCTCCAGGTCATCCAGCAAAGCCCTGCGGGCCATCCATGCTATGTCAGAAAAACCAAGCACATTTGCAGCAGCACGTTTTTTGGCAGCGCGCGATAAAAATTCGCACACAAATTCATGCAGGTCTTTTCGACGGCCGTCGGAAAGCGCAGCGTCGGCCAGCCTAAGGATATCGATGCGCTTCTTAACACTGTCGGCACACTGGTTGTAGTACAAGGGTCCGCTTGCTTTGGAATTGCTGGCAGGCTTGCGCTCGGGCCTAATCGCAGTCCAGCCTTCCCTGGCTTTAGCCAAAGACTGCGGATCAAGCGGATCGAATGCTTCGAATACCGGACCATACTTCTGGGAATGGTCCTGCCAGGCCAGCCCGCCCTTTGTCGCTCCGGCATCATAGGACAATCCCTCCTGCAACATTTGGGCCAGCTGCCCGGACAGCGTTTTCATAAGCCTGGCCATAGCATGACCGGCTTCATCTGGGTTTATCCAAGCATCCGCAGCGCCGAACACACCGCCCTTTTCGTTTGCTATGGTGCTTAAAGCATCCAGTGCAGACTCAAACCCGTTCCATGCTATGAACTGCGAGGCGAATTCGCGATTGCGGGTTTCCAACAGATATTCCATCGCAGTCTGGTAGGTGCTTTCGCTAGCGCTCTGGTCGTCCACTTCAAAATCGGGAGCCACTCCCCAGCGGGCGCACGAATTCCGTGCAAGCTCGGAACAGAACGAATCGAGGGTGCCCACCTTTGAGTCCGCAAACGATTCCAGAGCCGCGCCGAAAACCGCATCATCTTTAGACGCGCTTAAGAGCATAGACCGGATTCTGCTGCGCATTTCCGCTGCGGCTTTTCGGGTAAAAGTAAGACACATAATGCGGCTTGGGCTGATGCCCTGGTCTTTTACCAGGTACAAATAGCGCATGGACAAAACGCGTGTCTTACCCGAACCGGCTCCCGCTGCAACCACCGCATTGCGGCTTTCGCGCACGGCAGGAGCCTGACGCTGCTGATCCAGTGAGTCCATGAAGGTTTTCCAGGTTGTTTTCATCATTCCACCATATACCGAACTCTGCAGATCGAGCGCGTAGCACAGTCCTTGCATTCCTGGGCCTGATCCGACCTATGCGGCACAAACACAAGCCCCGCTCGAATACCCGCCGCGCTTTGTGCGCATGCTGTTTGCAGCGCTGCCATAACTAAGGGTACGGTGGCTGCGTCTATCGCTTTTGAATCATTTCCAAAAGCATGAAGAACGTTCCACTTGTTTTTTCCGTCAGGCTCGATAGCCACATACCAGCCGTCGCGCGCGCGCAAGTCCATGCTTTCCACAAGGCAGGCATATGCGGGGATCTGTAACCGCGCAACCACTCCATTTTTGTCCGGCACCAGTTCTTTAATTTCGGGAATTGTTTTCTTCTTATAATCAATGATAATCGCCCCACCGTCAGATGAAATTGCAACGAGATCCGCCTTGCCAACAAGCACAGCTTCGGGAACAGCCGGAGCTTGTGTGCGCATCGGCTGTTCAACAAAAGCAACGCTCGCTCCATTAAGTATGGTAGTAACATTTCTTAACGTCTCGCCAAGAGCATAAAGGAGGTATGGCTTTGCCGACCGAAGGAGGGCTCCGGCAAAGGGGCCTTCGCGCCTGGTCCACTGCTCAAGCACCGTTTGCAGCGCAGGCTCCAGTTCGCCGATGGCCGGAACCATATCGATACCGGCTGCGTTGCGCACCAGTTTATTTGTTCCCGCAAACGGAGCGAACATGGTCTTAAGCACATCGTGGTAAACCGAACCGAGCATGCGTGCATCCACAAACGACAAACCGGTGTCACGCTCTTCCACATGGAGACAGGAAGAAAAAAGCCACCGGAACGAACAGGACAGGTAATTCTCCATGAGCGTATCCGACAGCTGCAGGCGGCCTTCCCCGTCTTCACGTGAAAATGCTAGAACTCGAGCCACATCCGCATCCAATGCGGCGGGCTTATCCGCATAGCTTTTGCTCAAGCATACGGTATCGCTTCTGGCAGGGATAAACGCACGCGCGTTGACGCACTGCAAGGGAAAGGCCTTGAAACTTTTTCCAACCGCCAGCTGCAAGCCCGGCTCGTCTCGGTTGACAAGCCAGTCGCCCCGCGGAAATTCCATACCCACTGCAGCCGGGGCAACAGGGCTTATAGCAGGATGGTTCGGGCTTACACCTTGCGGCCCGTCTTCCGACCAGCTCATAACAACACGGGAACCAGATTGAGCTAAAAGCCTGACCAAACCGGAGGATAGATCCTGCTTACCCGCTCCGGCTCGTTCACGCTCGGCTTCGCGCAAAAAAGCTAAAGGCCTGGATTCCGAACGGGCTGCGTCCTCGGTCATATTGATGCACAGATGCAGTTTAGGCGCCGCTCCGGCAGCAACCGGAAATCGGTACACGGGAACGCCGCCGCCGGCTGACACCGGCAGGTAACGCGTGTTTTCCAAGTGCTCGAGCCACAACTCAGCAGCTGCGCCCTTGGACTCCATGCCCGCAAGCTTTGCAGCTTCCGCCAAGGCATCAAGTTCCATAATACATCGAGCGATCTCGTCGTTCTGGACCTGGCTCCAGCGGCTGTCGTCCAGCCAGCGGTTTCTGAACGCATCAAAAGCCTGGCGCAGCTCGCCGAAACTGGAAGCCTGGGTAAAGCTGCGCGACGATGTAGCTATGCCACGGTACAAAGCTCGTACAGCATCATTGACAGAACTGTCCATAGATGCTTCCCACAAATCCTTTTGCTGTTCTGGTAAAGGTGCTATAACATGCTTTCTGATGCCAAAATCGATGAGCGCAAGCGGCGTGCTTGCATCTTTCCAAGGCCTAGACAGGTCTAAAAGCAGCCTGCGGACTGATGCGAAGGATCGACTGGAAGCGTGCACCGCCAACAGGTCCGAGGCAAGCCTGCCTCCTGCGCTCTCGGACAAGGGGCGAGCGTCGCGAATATCCAGGGGCACACCGGCTACTGATGCTTCGCGAACCAAAAGCGGCATAACGGATTCTGCGGACGCTACGCTTATGGCCATGTCCGCAAGCTCCATGCCAAGAGCGGCTTCTTGCCGAACACGAAGAACTACGGCACGCACTTCGTCTACCAGCGTTCCAAAACTTGCAGCTTCTATCCGATCAGCGGAAATATGTGCGCTGTCCACCACAAGCACATCGGCCATGCCTAACACTGCATCGCGGTAATCCACCCAGTCTTCGGTCAGATCAGGAAAGAACAGCACCCAGGTATCAGATCCGCGATCTCCGGCCCGCGAACGCCATGAAGCTTCATACAGATTGCGGGATTTCAGGAACGTTTCGTACCGACTCTTGATGCGCTGCCAGTCCACGACTTCCGGCCCACCCGTTTGCGGTAACGAGCCTAAAGCCGGTAAGGCTTTTGCTACGGTGCGGGAAAAACGCTCGGAAACATCGGCAACGCTGGGCGGCACCACGGAATCCAGAAACGGGCTGGCTGCGTTATCGGCCATTAACTGCCTGGCGAACAGCGAACGGACGAGAGCCGGGCATGGCCGCATGTCGGGGGGGCCGGGAAAGCGTTCTGCCTTGAACGCGTCCCAGGAAACGAACCTTCGCGCCGGAAGAGCTGCAAAGCCGGAAAGCTCCAAAGCCTTTTCCAGCCAGGAACGCGCTGCAATCTCGCTTGGAAAAGCAAAGCGCGTCCCTGAATCCGACAGGCGGCAAAGCAGCTGTTGTGCGATAGCGGAGTTTTGGAATTCCGCCACGCTAGAGCCTCTTTCCGTCTTCGCCCAAACGCTGGCTGTTGTGTATCGAAGATTCATCCTCTTCCTGCAAGGCCAGGAGCATGCGGTCCCAGTTCCAGCCGGAACGCTCGGCTGCCCCAATGATGCGCCGATACAGGGCACAGGCCGAAGCTAGCGATTGCTCCACCGCAAGAGCGGTGATTTTCTTCCGCGCTAGAAGTGCACTGAGGGATCCGCACAGCACTGCTGACAAAGCTGCAGCCTCAAAGCGTTCCGCATTCACCCAGGTTACGCCTTCCCATTTATGGAGGTTAACCAGGCGGGCTAGATCCTCATCCGAGCCAAGCGAGGCGAGGGCTGCTGATAAGCGCTTACCTTTTGCAAACTGCTTATCATCCGCCCTGGCTATCGCTGCCTTTGCAATCGATACCGCCTGATGAGCCTGGTCGCCGGGCAGGCCACATACCTGCATGGCTTCCTTGAGTTTCCTGTCCAGATACCAGCGCTCTGCTAGAAGCTTGGCTCCAACGCCTGTATTCTCCGAGCCAGCCAGATCTTTTAAGCATAGCATGGCTGCAAAAGCAAACAGCGCATACGATGCTAGCGGGATAGTCTGTATGCTGTGCCACAGCTCGTTTGCACGTAGAGCCGATGCATCGCGCTGGGATTTTCCTCCCTTATCTGCGTTTAATGCGGAATACAGCGCAAAGAGAGCGAAACGCACACGGGAGGCAGTTATACCGGCAGCCTGAGCCTTCGCTTCTTGCATCGATTCGCCGCTGTTCCCAAAAGACAGATCAGTTATGTATGCGGATGCAAGCGATGCAAAAGCCAGCGAGGCACTATCATGCTTTTCCTGTGCTTCCTGCGCGACGGAACCAGTAGGTAATGATGTGATAGCAGAAAAATATCCCGGCCCAAAGGCACGGTTCCAGGCTGCGTACAATTCTTCGTGGGCTATATCCTGTAGTGCCGCACTCAAATCGGCGACGCCGGATCCGCCCAGCCGGTCGTGCAAAGTCGAGTATGTGCCCAGCGAATCGTCTTGAATCTCCGCGATATCCAGGAACACCTGACACTGAAAACCTTCCAGCACTACGCCAAGCCCGTATCGTGCGACGTTCTCCGATGCGCGCACATACCACAGATCAGAGCGCTGTTCGCGCATCACCAGGTAATGGCGGCTTTTCCCGGACAAACCCAAGCCGTCAGCTAGGCTCATCGAGACTGTGTGCTTGGAACCATCGCTTTCTTTTTTCGCAAACGAGCAGGAGTGATGGATACTGCCGGCGCTGCGTTCCCATGCGTTATTAAACAATACCAAAGCCCGTTCGCTGCCCTGGCCATTGGAATACGCGAACACGTTTTCGTCCACGCAGCCGTCGGCTCGAACCAGATCGTACAAAAGGAAATGGTCAACCCCTGCAAACAGATAGCGTTTTTTAAGAATTGGAAATATCTCGCGCTCATGCCGGTCTACCAGCACCGAGTCCGGCGATTCGTCACGGTATGCGCGTCGGTACTCCATGCCGTATTTTTCGGAAAACCCCTCTATCTGACCGTGGCCAAACATGGGCAAACCGGGCAGTGTTGCCATAAGGGAGCACACGCCGAAGTAGTGGTCGTCCTTGCCAAACTGGGCAAGCGCGGTTTCCTCATCGGGATTATTCATGAAATTCACAAAGCGCTTAAGAATATCCTTGTCGAACTCCTGCGTGTTCTTAATGGTCTGCCGGTATTTTTGATTGTCCTTGGTTTTAAGCATATTCATGAAGGCCGAGTTGTACACGCGGTGCATGCCCAGGGTACGGACAAAATAGCCTTCCATCATCCAGAACGCCTCTGCTAAAAGGAGCGTATCCGGTGCTTTTTGCGCGCACTCGTCCACCACTTCTCTCCAGAACTCAGCGGGCATGTGCTGGTCAAAATCATGTTGCTCCATGGCGTGCTCGCCGCGGCTGGCTATGTCCCCGCCCTGGCCAGGCTCTGGATACCACAGACGGCGGAAATGTTTTTTTGCCATGATCATGGCTGCGTCAAAACGTATGATAGGAAAGTTGGCCGCAACATGAAGGATACGCTCGCGAACCGCTTGCCGCGCTTCTGGTTTTAGGAAATCTATCTGGGCCGTATCGTTCCACGGCATGCTCGTGCCGTCGTTGCCGTGGTACAGGTACGTAGTTTTACCGTTTGCAAAATCGGTACGCTTGAACACGACGGCCGCATCCTGCTTGCTGTAGTAGTGGTCCTCTAGCCAAATGCCCACCCTATTATCGCCGGACAGGTTTTCTCCGGTAAAACTGTAACCGGGAAACGGCGGATGATCTGTAGTTATAAATAAATCCGGTCTATCGCGAACCCACGCGGAATCGATGCCGGTGTGATTGGGAACCATGTCGGCAGCCAGGCGTATGCCACGCCAAAGAGCCCTTTGGCGGAGGTTTTCCAAAGCGGGCCAGCCGCCCAGTTCCTGGGCTATTTCGTAGTCGTACAGCGAATATGCGCTTGCGGCTGCATCGGGGTTGCCGCAGAGTTCTTTAATCCTGCGAGACGCATCGCTGCGTTCCCACAAGCCAATGAGCCACAGCGCGTTAAAGCCACGCGATGCCAAAACATCCAGCTCTTGGTCCGGAATCGCGTCGAGGGTGCGTATGTCCCGGCCGTAGCGCTTGCCGAGCTGATCCAGCCATACCAACACGCTCTTGGCCATCATGACCACCCGCGGCATCCAGTCCTTGTCCTGGCTAAAGCGCTCGTACTCCGAAGCAGAGTGATCATACGATAACACCTTTGCCGGGCCGGGTCCAAAAAACCGCGGGCGGTTTTCTTCCGCCAGCATGTCCATGCCGCCCAAAAGCTTTTGCATGCGCGAGCCAAGCACCATGCCCCATCGGGAGCGCATAAACTCCAACTGCCCAGCCAGGGAATAGGGGCTTGCGGCGGCCGGAGCTTTAAGCATATCCGGTAAAGACTGCTGATCCGGGCCAAAAACCGGCAGAGCTGCAAATGCAGCATCCAGGGCAGCCATCACTGTGTCCACCGCTTGGCTAGCACACAGCTCCGTATCGTCAAACAAAAAAGCGTATGGCTCAAAGGCTGGATTTGTGTTTGCGAGCCTGAGCATGAGGAGCTCTTCCAGGGCCATGGCCCGGTGGCTGTAGGAAGCGGTAGATGAAGCCAGCCAACTTTTAGCATCCAGTGTTCCGGCATATACATCGGCCGGCGGAAACGCGTTTACAAAAGCCAACAAGACCGCATCCAGCTTTCGCGTTCCCAGTGTTTTCTGTGCGGCGGCAAGCGCTTGGTCAAAAGCCCCCGGCACCAGGCTCTGTCGATACGCGTCGCAGACTCCGTGCAAAAGCTCGTCTATGAGGGCCATCGCGTTGATTGCACCGGCATGCACCACTTTCTCCGGATGCAGCGCCGGATTGATGCGCTCGTTCAGGCGCGCAGCGAACACGCG
This sequence comes from Spirochaetota bacterium, assembly GCA_029565815.1. Lineage (GTDB taxonomy): Bacteria > Spirochaetota > Spirochaetia > Treponematales > UBA12059 > JAKLIU01. Next base: position 13,145 of record JAKQNL010000314.1, read on the forward strand.
CGCGGAGTAGAAATCGGCGAACACGACAGTGCCAGTTGTGGAAAACAGAGCGCTATCAAGCCCACACTGCTTACGCACCAACGCGGACACGTGGAATTCAAAGCGCGGTTTGTGGCATTCTATTCGCGCAAGCCCGTCCGGCGCATGCTGCGGAAATGCAGAAAAATCCATACTGAAAGCGTGCACCTGCCTGTCCATGTGTCCCCCAACGTTCCATAGTAATGCGAAACGCTTTCGGACACAACAGATGAGTCATAGAAGCCGTAGGCGAGACAGCCCGCGATGCTATATCCTACGGCCATGAGCAAGGAACGCAGAACAGCAATCATTATGGCAAGCTTTACCGCATTCATCTGGGGCTTGTCGTTCATGAGCATAAAGGTAGCCGTCGCAGTGATACCGCCCATGAGTCTTGGGCTTATCCGCTTTGTAATAGCTACAGCTGTGTTGTATGCATACCTGGTGGTAAAAAAGCAGAAACCGACGCTGGCTATGAAAGACCTTCCGCTTATGGCGGGCGCCGGCCTGGTGGGCGTTACTCTGTATTTCCTTGGAGAGAACAACGGCGTTCTCATTTTAAGCGCATCGGAATCATCGATAATCATTGGAACTATACCGGTGCTTACGATACTGGCCGAGCGCCTGTTTCTGCGAACGCCCATGAGCGCCGGTCAGTATGCAGGAGCAGCCCTGTCTGCAGCAGGTGTCGGGCTTATGGTTGCCGAATCCTTACGCGTGTCGGCCAGACCCATGGGCTACCTGTACATGGGCTTGGCAGCCCTGTCCTGGATAGGCTACGCATTCATGACGCGGCCGCTGTTTGGAACATACAGCCGGCTGTCCATCACCTTCTGGCAGAGTCTGTTTGGCGCGCTGGGCTTTGTCCCCTTTGCGTTCACCGAGCGCGTGGACTGGTCGGCCTTAAGCGCACCTGTGCTTGGCCACGTCCTGTTTCTGGGCATTTTCTGTTCTGCCGTGGGCTACCTGTTTTACATAACCAGCATGCAGGTGCTGGGCACATCGGCTTCCAGCGTGTTCATCAACCTGGTGCCGGTGGTGTCGGTAGCCGCTGCCTGGCTGTTTTTGGGCGAACGCTTAAGCAGCCTCCAGATGCTAGGAGCGGCCGTGGCCGTGCTGGGCGTATACCTTGCAGTCCTTGCGGTGCAAAAGCCATCGGGGAAAAGCCTAAAAAATTAGTAGCCGTCGGAAAGGCTCCTGTTGACGTCCCGCTGGTACAGCTCCTGGTAGACAAAACTGCGGTCACGGAGCTTGTCTTTTATGTCCTGCTGGAAGGGCATTAAGCGCCAGAATATGCCGCGCACTTCTTTGTCCAGCTTCTGGATGCCTTCGCTTTCTTTGGTTACCCAGACGATGTAGTCCTGAATGAAATATTCCTTAACATCGCCCTTGAGCTTTTGCTTTTGGAACCACTGGTAGTACTGGCCAGTTAGGCCCTCTTCCATCCAGTAATAGGATGCCTTTTCCTTGGCTGCCTGCCAGCGCATGTCCGCGACGGCAGTAGCCACTGCAACCTTTAAGTTTTTTGGATACATGGGCACGGCCAAACGGGATCGGCTGGTGTGCCGGTTGTATCGGTCAAAGGGTTCCCAGCACACGCCGGAATCGCCGTAACAGGGCAAGAGCACCACAAAAGGCTCGATGCGGTTAAGCGCGCTCTTGTAAGGCCTACAGTACACCTGCTGGTCTATGGATTCCAGCCATGCAAGGCTTTCCAGAACGTTCTCGCGCGTGCCCATTTCGCGCAGGTTCAGGTGCAGATATTCTTTTGTTACCAGTGGAAAATGGTTACCCTGCCGGCCAACGCACATTTTAAGCATCTGCCGCACCGTGTCGAACTCGCCGGACAAAGCCTGCAAGTCCGCCTTGGTTTCCTCACCCAGGGAGCCCATTTTCTCGCGAATGCTCACCACGTCCTTACTGGAGTCCTCGAAAGACTCCACCGACGAAACCAGCTCTTTGTCCGCGGCCAAAAGCCGCCTGAGCATTTCGCCAAGCTCGCCTATCGTTTTTTTCTGGCCGTCGGTATAGGGCGACGGCACGTGGATGAAACCCGGAAGGCTGGAGTGATCGCTGATGATGTCCAGTCGCTCGCGGAACATGTTCTCCAGTGCTTTTCGCTCTTCGGCCTTTGCCTTAAGGATAGCCTCGGCCGTATCGCGCTTACCCATGGCTTTTTGCAGAAGTGTGTTAAAGCGAGAACGCTCATCACCCCTGGCGCTACTAACCTCGTCGGTACTGGATGGGTTTACTTTTCCCATCGCGATAACGCGGAGCCACTCGTCCAGATAGTACACCTGCTCCTTACCTAGCTTTTGGTGGATAACCTTAGCGAACATGGCTTTTTGATCCGGGCTTACCATGGTGGGCAGTGCAAGGCCAAAACGCAGCATAAGCTGCTTGGGCAGAACAGGTTTATTTCCTATAACACGAGGAGCCATGCGGGAAGCCATATTCCAGTAGGCAACAATAACCTGCTGGCGGTACATGCCCTTGTCTTTTGGGTCCGTAGCCTGCAGGTAACGTTTTAACAATTCGTGGAAACGCTGGGAAACCTCGCCCTCGCCGGCCATGGCTTTTTGGTAATATTGGGGGTCGTCAAAAAAATCATTAGGCTTATCTTCCTCAAAGCGCGTTACCGGCTCGAATCGCTTTTTACTAAGATCCAGGTCAAACTCACCCTTTGCTTCCATTTCGCCGGAAACACCCATGTCTCCAAATAGGCTTTCAAAACTAGGCCCCGAGGATACAGATGGCCCTTCGTTCCTGCCGGAACCCTTTTTTGAGGTCGAACGCGTGGAAGAGAAATTCTCCGCACCGCCTATAAGAGCGGCTATCTCTGGATCGATGTCGTCGGACATGCCTGGCAACCCTCACAGTTTTCACGGATGTAGCGCAGGCTCGGCACAACGCCTGCAACTCCATTCTAGTCCATGAAACGCATCCTGTCACGCCCGCCAAGCGTTCTTAGGAAGAGGGCATACACTGGGGAAGACGAGGTTGAACCACAGATATGGAGAATAGTAGGTAGGGAAATCAGACCACAGAGAAGTTGCAGGCAAAATAAAGAGAAAGCAAAAAAGCGAACCACGGAGGCGCTGGAAAAAACACCTTCCGGCGTTCCCCGTAGGTACCAGCAAGAAGGTGCTACTGGAAATTCGCGGCATTGCTGCCGCAGGAAGCTTAGTCGGTTTTTAGCCGAGGCGCTGGTTCTGCAGTGCTCAGGCGCAAGCTGCAGGGCTCAGGGGCGAACAACCCGGAACCCGATACCGATGCTCT
>JAKQNL010000324.1 GCA_029565815.1 Spirochaetota bacterium
ATAGCGGTACCTGCGCGGCCAAACGCGTATGCAAGCGGCAAGGACAGGGCTCCGGCCCGCCTACGGACACCCAGATTGTCTTTGAGGTGTTTTGCAAGCGCGCCTCCGGGCGCATAGAGGTGGCCGCTCGCCAATGCAACCAAGGCAGGACCCAACAGGCCATATATGGTAGGGTATGGGTTTTTTCGGCCGTTGGTAATGAAAAGGACGGCTGGCAAGAGCACCAGGGCGACGAATAACGTTTCCGCGGCAATCGCGCCGATAAGGCGCACGTACTGGCCAAGCTGGCTTACCTGGCCCAAAGCCGCCATGGTTGCGGCCGCGGCAAACAGCATCGGCAGGGGCAAAAACTCAACCAGAAAGCTGTTTATCTGCCAGCCTATGCGGGATAGCGAGTCGAACAAGGTGACGGCCGGCTTGGTCGCCAGGCGGTCAAAACTGAACGCAAGGCCCAGAATAAGGGCAATAGCCGCAACCGGCAGGAGGTATTCCCCCTGCACGATGGCCGACAGCGGGTTGGCCGGTACTATGGCCAACAGGAGCTGGCCAAGGCTGGGCAGTATGGACGGCGTGTATTGGGCTTCGGAGCTAAGCGGAATGCGGCCAGGGGACAGGACAAAGGCGCCCAGGGTTCCCACCAGGGTAAGCGCGAACACGGCAAGCACCGCATAGCCGACGACGCGTAGAGACAGCCTAAGGAGCTTGCGTTCCTCGTGCAGTTCGAAGACCGCAATGGGCACGGAGAATAGCACCAGCGGCACTAACGCGTAGCGGCTTATATTGATGGCAAGCTCGAGCATAGCCGACAGCACGCTGGACTTAATGGGAACCACGGCGCCGAACGCAAGGCCGACCACCAGGGCGACCAGATATTTTATCCAAATCTTCATGGCGGGAGTCTACCTTCCGCGCCGGTAGCCGTCAAGACAAAGCTATGCGCCATGCTTCTTGTCTCGACATTGTCGGTGCATTTCCTCTATGCTTTGCCAATGTCCACGCACACATCGCCATCACCCAGGGCCCAGATTATGAAGCTGGCCCTGCCGGTAATGGGCGGATCCATCATCGAATCGCTCTATAACCTTACCGACGCGTTTTTTCTGGGCAAACTGGGCACGGCGGAAATCAGCGCCCCGTCCATAGCCTTTAGCATTAACTTTTTCTTCATCATATTCGGTACCGGCCTGTCGGGCGCCATTACCACGCTCATAGCCCAGTCCAAGGGCAAAAACGATGCCGCAAAGATGAACCATTACGCAAACCAGGGTGCGTCCATGCTTGCCCTGACTGCGGTCCTTGCAGCAGCTGCGGGCGTGTTGCTAGCAGGGCCCGTCCTACGGCTGTTGGATACGCCCCCCGAGGTATACGGCTTTGCCCTGGATTATCTGCGTATCATCCTAACCGGGCTTCCATTCATGTTTGTGTATTTTGCCCTACAGTCGATATACACAGCTCTGGGCGACACCGTTACGCCGCTTGTGGTCCACCTGGCGGCGGTAATAGCAAACGTAGCGCTCGACCCGCTGTTAATCTTCGGCCTTGGTCCGTTTCCGGCCATGGGCGTTCCGGGTGCGGCACTAGCCACCGTGCTGTCCCAGGGTTTGGGAGCCCTACTGTCGCTTGCTGTATTGCTGCGCGCAAAGAACGGGGTGCGCCTTACCGGTTCGGCCATGAAACCGCAGCGCAAGGCATGGATGTTGCTGCTTAAAATAGGCTTGCCATCCGGTTTGGGCCAGGCTGTGTCGGCTTTCGGTTTTACCATCATGCAGGGTTTGGTAAACAGCATGGGCACCGCGGTCATTGCTGCCTTCGGCGTTGGCAGCCGCCTGTTCAACATGTTCGATATTCCGGCGTTTGGCATATCCAACGCGACCACAGCTCTTGTTGGCCGGTCGCTGGGCGCAAAGGACCTGTCCGGGGCGCGCCGCTATGTGCGATCTGCGCTGGTGCTGGTTGTTGTGCTGGAAGTGCCGCTCATGGTAGCCGCGATGGCGGCCGGCGGCGGGCTGGTGAAATTTTTCGTAAACGACCCGGAGGTCATCCGCCTGGGCGGCATCATGTTCCGGGTTATAACTCCATCACTGTTGCTGTTTAGCCTTTATATGGCGCTTACCGGCGCGTTTCAGGGAGCAGGGGACACGAAGATCATCATGGTGCTGTCCGTAGCGCGGCTGTGGCTTATCCGCCTGCCTGTGGCCTACGCCCTGGCCTGGCTTACCGACCTTGGGCCGTACGTTATCTGGATAGCCATGTTCGCGTCCAATTTGCTAACGGCTATTGCAGGCTGGCTGTACTTTAGGAAGGGCCCCTGGCGCAAAGCCCTTGATCCAGACACGCTGTAGAAAAGGCATGATGGTTGTGGCGGGTGCGCCGCGCAAAGCCCTTGATCCAGACACGCTGTAGACAATGACCCGGACAGGAATCGAACCTGCGACCTGCTGCTTAGGAGGCAGCCGCTCTATCCAACTGAGCTACCGAGTCGGGTGTGCGAATACTAGAGCGAAGCCTGCCGGCCTGTCAACGTGGGTCGTCCTGTGCTGTGCCTTTATCCGGGCCGGGCAGGGGCAGAGCCTGGGGCGCGCGCTGTTTTGAGTCCGCGTCGGCAGCCAGGCGCTCCAGTTCCTCAAAGGGATCGCGTATGCTTTCCTCGTAACCGGTTTTCAGGTCTTCCAGGTACACCGTAAGGTCGTTTGCCTTGCGCCGTATGTCCTCTATGGCTTTCTGGCCGCTGTCTTCCGGCAGCACCTTGAGCCTGGCCAAATCCATTTTGAGCTGTTTGAGCGCGTTAACCGACGAACCGAGCCGTAGCTTGAGCACCTCGCGCTGGTCTTCCAATGCGCTGCACGCTTTTTCCTGCTGCACAATTTCCTGTATGGATTTCTGGTACTCAGTCTTAAGAGCAGGGCTTGCGCTTTCCGCTTTTTTCTCAAGCGCTAGGCGATCCTGCACCAGATCCTGCATGGGAATGGTGGACACGATGCTGTCAATCTCGTTGACCGAATGGGTAAGCAGTTTTACCTGTTCTACATATTTGTCCAGCGTCGGAATCATGTCCGGCCCAAAGTCGTCGCCGGTTGATCCGGTCTTTATCGCACGGACTATGTCGTCCCGGGCTGCTGCGGCTTCTTCGTAGATATGCGCATAAACTCCGGCTACCTTGCCGGCTTCCCGCCTGCGCTTGCCCATGGTAAACAGTTCGCGCCAGCTGGATACCCCAAGTGATCGGAACAGCTTGGTTATGAGGCCTTTTTTGGTAAGCGGGTATGATGCCAGGTGACCAAGGAAATTAAGAGCCATGATGCCCGAGGGTATGATAGCCCACAAAAATTCCGGAGACGTGATCAGGTTGATGAGAAACAGCAGCACCGGGACCGAAACAGTGCTTGCGGTATGCGACGCCATGCTGTCCCGGACGCGGTTCAGCTTTTTGTAGGTCTCCAGGGCATCGCCTTCCAGATCCGGCATTTTCTGCAGTTCGGCAAGTTTGCGCTTGGACCTAAACAGGGCGGCCACATTGCCGGCCAGGCCTATACCCCATGCTGCCGTCACTATGGCTGCCCACATAAAGTTGGTGGACGTACGCACGTTGATGAACCACAAGAGCGCATTCACGCCCAGGAAGCTAAACAGATTGCCCCAAAAGCCGCTTATGGTCTTGCTTGCTTTTGATTCTACCTTGTCGCGGTACCGTACAAAATCGGTTTCTATTTCTTCGGTGCCCGGTTTGAAATACTCAGAATCTTTTAGGTCTTTGTCCCATTTGCCGGTGCCCACTTCCTCGCTGTGTTTCTTGATTTCCTGGGCTATGCGCTGCTTTTCGCTAAGCCTAGCGCCGTTTGGGCCAAAGGCTTTCTCGATTTTGGCCATGGCTTTGGTCATGGTGGCTTCCATGCCGCCGGCATACTGGTTCGGATTTTGCTGCCCAGCCCCGGGCTGGCCGTTCTGTCTGGCATTGGATTCCTGGAAGGAATTGACGCCGGTCTCTATGGCGCGAAGCACGCCTTCCACGGTGCGGGAAATGGTTTTGCTTATATCCGAGCTAGCGGCCTGGCCATCCCGCGGGGCGGAATCCGACCGGGCCTGTGCGGATGTAAAGGAGGTGGCGGGCGTTTGTTGCTTTATGATAAAGCCCTTGTCCGCCAGGGCGGATATGACTTCCATGGCTTCCACACCCCGGGAGCCGTAGCGTTCTATGGCTTGCGCGACGCTTGGGCGTTTGCCGGACACGCGTATGTCGTCCAAAATGGTTTGCTTCAGTTCTTCCATGGCCGGGCTTGGTTCGCCTGCAGCAGGATTAAGCTCGCTTGTAAAGCCGGGCCGTGGCTTGTTGTGGTCCGGGTCGAACTCTATGTTCGAGCTGGCTATCTCGTATGCGTGCACTTCCTTGGTAATGTTCTTAA
>JAKQNL010000349.1 GCA_029565815.1 Spirochaetota bacterium
TCTCTAGGCGCTTCTTGTTAAATTCGTTCCATTTTTCCAGGTCCTTAAAGCCCTCACCCTCGTCCTGCACGATAAGGTGGGCATGGTTCGAGTCGAAAGAATACCATACGCGCACCTTTTTGTTTATGTCGCACTTGTTGCCATGCTTAACTGCATTCTTGATGACTTCGCTTATCTGCTGTTCTAGGAGGTTGATCTCTTTGATTTCAAGCGGAGCCGACTGCACAATAAGCAGGGTAAAGTAGCGAATCTGCCGGTAGTCGGACGGAAATTCCTTGCTGAGCATGCCGGTCTTGTCGAACAGTGGATTATTCTCGTCAACCCGGATTCCCTTGATTTCCGAAAGGTAGGTTTTGTCGGACATGCGTGCTCTCCTCAGTCTTCCATTTGCTGGATAGCTTCTTCGATGCTGTTGGTGATGGGGAAATATCCCATGAGCTTGGTAAGCTCTATCACTTTTTTTACCGAACCGTGGATATTGGTGATGATAAGCCGGAAGTTCATCTTTTTTATGGTCGAGCAAATGTAGATAAGCGCGCCAATACCGCTGGAATCGATATAATCCACATTTTCAAGATTGATGATGAAGTGCTCTACTTTTTTCTCGAGCATCTTCATGACCAGTTCCTTAAGCTTGTAGGAATTATAAAGATCCATTTCTCCGTTCACGTCAATGATGTAGTTTTCACCGTTCTTACGGATCTTGAGCTCCATGCAAGCGCTCCTTGTTCGCTAGGGCGCCGCGGACCCCCGATGGTAATCCGTACAACACCCCGCATTCTCAATTAAAAACTCCAGCTATGCCTGTTTTCCGCGCAACGCACGAAAGCCTTTGGCATAATCCGCTTCTTAGCGTTTGATCTTCAGTACCAATACCGTCTGGTCGTCATGCTGACGCACCGACCCTGCAAACACTTCAAGGTCATTCTTAATCTTATTCGCAATTTCTTTCGGCGCAAGGTCTTTGTACTTTATCATGGCCTGGGATAGCGATTTTCTGCCATATTGCTTGCCGGATTCGTTCAATGCTTCCACGACGCCGTCGGTGTACAGGGCAACAAGGTCTCCATCCTCCAGTTTCAGGGACAGCCTTTGGTAGGTTGATCCGCGTTCCACGCCTATGGGCACGCTTTTCAGCTCGACCAGTTCCACCTCGTTTTTTGCCCGGCGGTATACCATGATGGGCTGATGGTTTGCGTTTGCATATTCCATGACGCCGGTTTCCATATTGATGGCGACTATGCACAGGGTTGCGTAGTGGTCCATGTCCACCTGGCCGGTTATGCCCCGGTTTACCCAGTCCAGCACGGTGGCTATATCCCGGTCTGTGTTGGTTATCAGGTGCAGGATGGAGCGTATCATTACCATGATGAGGGCGGCGGATACGCCTTTTCCGGCCACGTCGCCGACCACGCACACCAGGCGGTCTTTCCGGGTCTGCATCACGTCGAAGTAGTCGCCAGACACGCCCAGAGCCGGGGAACTGTATGAGCCCAGTGAAAGCGTCGGAAACTGCGGCAGCTTTTTGGGCGTTATGGTTCGCTGTATCTCTGCTGCTATGTCCGCGGACTGCTGAAGCCCGCTGCGTTCGTTTGCTTCGAGGAAGGAGAAAAAGTTGGATACGGCCAGGGTGCCGAAGTTTGCAAGCAACTTGAACTTGTCGTAATCGGCCTCGTTAAACTGCTGGCCTGGGCCGGTTTTTACCACGCTGGCAACGCCTATGATCTTGTCTTCCACCATGAGCGGAAGCACCATGAGCGAGCTGATGCGCAAAAAGTCCTCGTCGCCGTTGGACGCTACGCGCGGATCGCTACGGGCATCGGTTATGTATATATTCTTACCGGTTTTAGCCACTTCGCCGAAAATGGCCTCGCCCAGCTTGAACTGGGCATGCTTCATGTAGGATTCGACGCGATTTGCCTTGCGCGGCAGGCTTTCTGGCAGCGCCACGGGAGGCGGATAGACGCCTGCGTATGCTTTGCACACAATCAGGTCTTCAAACTCGTCTACCAGGAACATAACGCCGCCATCTGCGCCGGTTTCCGCAACCATGGTGTCGTTCATGCTTTTAAGGACGTCTTCCGTGCTAAAACTGCCCTTTAGGACCGTCCCTGTGGCTAAAAACAGGTTATACAGCGAGTCTACCGAACCCTCGTAATAGGAAACGGCAGACACCATCTGTTTGTCCTGTAAATCCATGGCGATGATGGCCGCGGCTATGAGCCATCCGTAGGACAAAGGAGCGA
>JAKQNL010000372.1 GCA_029565815.1 Spirochaetota bacterium
TGAACATGCCCTGGGCAAAAGCGCTCGTGGCAGCCAGGGCCAACAGGCCGATAAGTACTGTCTTCTTCATTCGGTATTCCTCCGTATAGTAAACGTTACGGGAAGAACATACGCGCCTCGGATAAGGGCTGTGCAAGAAGATTGTTAGGATTGTGTTAAAAACCTCTCCTGTCACTGGTAGCAATTTTACCTTCTTCATTATTGACAGATGCGCATTGAGGTACGAGTATTCTGCTATCTTTTCACTACGAGTAAGGGGTGTTTGTATGAAACATGTTGTACGAGTGCTGGCTTTATTTGCACTCGCGCTTGCCCTGTTCTCCTGCCAGGGGCCGGTGCAAGGCTCTGCGGTGGATACGGCCCAGCTGGATGCGGACTTTAACCGGGTGCTCGCTTCCATTGGTACGGACGAAGCCGCAAGCCTTATGGCCGAGTTTGATGCCCGCTACGGTACTACCCTGTGCACGGATTTTGCCGAGCAGCTGACCGCGCAAGGCGCAAAGTCCGGCGGCGGCGATTCGGACTATCCCCCGCTTAGCGGCATGCCCTTTGCCGTTGATGGCGCGGTCTACCTTTCCGGCGGTGGTAAGGATCTAGTCGGTTCTGTTATCGGTTGGGTCGCGCCTAAGAGCCTTCCCGGCGGATTTTTCCATGGAGCAACGCTGGACCTGGACAAGTTTGACCCGAACAACCTGGATGCGCCTGCGCTGGAAACCGCGGTAACAAAAGGCGCTGGTTACGAAAGTGCAAACGAGTGGATGCGCAAGGTGAACGCGTGCGTGCTCAATCCTACCTTCGCGGTGGAAAAAGCAAGGCTAGACAGCGCCCAGGCTGCAATGGCCTACTACTGCGACCTGCCATCGGGTAGCCAAGCATACGGATTTTTCCGCAACTATATCGATCTGTCCAACGTGGTTACCAAAGAGGATCGCTACTGGTGGTACTGTACCAAGGTGGTCTGGGAAGCATGGAACAACTACGGCATAAATTTGGACACTAACGACAGCCGGGTGGATTTTACCCAATCGGGTCTCTATAACCTGGTAAAAAGTTATTACAATGTCCGCTACTTCTACAGTTCCAGCAAGGCTAAGGCTGCTATAGCCGCGTACATGGCCGACGCTCGATCCAATATCGTTATGGCTGAGGAAATCATGTTGTCTCCATATCTTACTAAAGTGTTTGAGGCTATACGGAATTGAGTGAGCAATCGACAAGCGGTGCGGTGCTCTGCTGCTGTGCCGCGCTGTCCGTGCTCGTGTTTGCTTCGTGCGTGCCCGGGGGCTCTCCTTCGGGCGCGTCCGCAGCTGCATCCACAGCTACGGTTGTAGCAGTAAGCGCTGGCCCCATACTGGTTATGGATACGCGGGTGTACACTGTGGGCAATGAGGCTAAGCCAACGCTGCTTGCGACGCTACCGGAATCCGTCCGCCAACGATCGGTGTGTGCCCGCGATGGCGGCTTGTTGGCCTGGGCTCAGGGCGAACAGCTCTTGTATGCCGTGGATGCATGCGGGCGGGTAAGCGGCCGCTGGGAGCTGAAAGCCGCATCGGTGTGGATGTCGGCTACCAGAGTGCTGGCCCGCTCAGAACTGTACGAAGATGGAGCAGGCTTTTCCTATACGTTATATGAATATTCCGATGCGCGCGGGCCGATAGCGCTTGGTTCCTGGAGCTTGGACCTGTTTCCAGCCGATGTTGTTTTCGCCGCAGACGGCAGGGTAGTGCTGGCAGGCGCAAACGCTGCAGACACGACCCACACCCTGTGGGCCATAGCCGGTTCCAACGCACAGCTCGTTCTTGAATTTCCAAAAGACATGGATTTTGCCCGCCTTGTAGCCCATGGGCCGGACCTGTTTGTTTTTACCAGTTCCGGCGCAAAAACCCATCCTGCGCCTAAGGCTCATCGATTCTGGCGGCTAAGCCAAGACGGCCGTATAGACTGCATGGATGTACGGGGACTTCCGGCCGGGGCCTTACGGCCCTATGGTTCCGGTTTTTCGCTGGGCGATACGGTATGTATTCCCTGGGCTATGGACAATGGCCAGGTGAATCTTGTGTGCTTAGTACCCAATGGAACGCAGCTGGATACCGTTGCCCTTGCCGAGGATGCCCGCGGGGTATACGCTGTTCTTGGAGCGGATAGTTCCGACGGCTCAATGTGGTACCTGGCCATGGACTGGGCCAAGGAATCGGGGAAAAGCTGGCTAGGCAACTGGGATGGGAAAACCCTGAACTTTTTCCCCATGCCATAACAAAATAATAATAGGGCGCCCGCTGCTTCCTACCGGGCTATCAAGTCCCGTATGTCCGACACCCGCTGTATACCTTCCCTTTCCATGAAGGCGCGAATGCCTGCAAGTACTTCTAGGGGGGCTTCGGGGCGGGAGAATATGGCCGTGCCCACCTGAACAGCGCTTGCGCCGGCCAGTAGGTACTGAAGGGCGTCGTCGCCGTCGCTTATGCCGCCAAGGCCAATGACCGGGATGCGTACCGCCCGTGATACTTTATACACGCAGGCGACGCCCACGGGCCTGATGGCAGGGCCAGAAAGGCCTCCGGTGCCC
>JAKQNL010000375.1 GCA_029565815.1 Spirochaetota bacterium
GCCGGTCCATTCCCTGGAGCATCGAGTCTGCAACAATGAACAGCGCGATGCCTATAGTCATCACGATGGCCGTTATGGCTGTCCTGCGTTTGTGCCGCAGCACATTGCGCAGGGCTATGGTCGCTAGGGTAACCATATCCTTAGCTCCTGTGCTCGGCGCTAATGCGCCCGTCCCGTAGGGTAATTACGCGCCTGGCTTTTTCCATTACCAGTTTGTCGTGCGTAGAAAAAATAAAGGTAGTGCCTTTTTTTTCGTTGATGCCGTGCATGAGCTCCATGATGTCTTCGGCCGTATGGCTGTCTAGGTTTGCCGTTGGTTCATCGGCCAGCACCACAAGCGGCTGTTTCACCAAGGCTCGCGCTATGGCAACCCGCTGTTCCTGGCCGCCGGACAGTTCCCGCGGAAAGCGCTTTGCCTTGTCGGACAAGCCAACTGCAGCTATCAGTTCGTCCGCTCTTGCGCGGATGTCGGCTTTACCCAGTTTTCGTTCTATCAAGAGCGGCAGCTCTACATTTTCGCGCACCGTAAGAACCGGAACCAGGTTGTAGCTCTGGAAAATAAAACTGATATGGCTGCGCCGATATGCAGCTAGTTCGCGTTCGCTTGCTGTCCCAAGGTTTGTGCCGCCGTACAGCACCGTGCCGGAGCTTGGAATATCCAGGCAGCCCATAATGTTAAGGAGCGTTGTTTTTCCGGAGCCGGATGGGCCCACTATTGCCGTGAACTCGCCTTCCTCCACCGACAGGGTAAGTCCGTCAAGTGCGAGCACTTGGTTGCCGCCTTTTGAGTACAGTTTAGACAGCTCCGTCATCTGTAAAATTGCCATAGGAATACTCCTTTACTTCGATTGCCTTCGCACCGTCTGTAGGATAACTTCCATCTCCGAAAGGTAGGCTTCGAGCGCGGCGTGCCCGCTTACGGACAGGCTTACCGCCGTATTCGGCTTGTTGTCCTTGAATGATTTAGTAATTGAAATATAGCCAGCGTCTTCCAGGTTTTTAAGCTGCACCGAGAGGTTGCCAGCGCTTAAGCCAAGAGCATCGCGCAATTCGGTAAAACTAACTTCCGCGCTGTCGGAGGACGCAAGGTAGGTAAGCGTCATAAGACGGGCTTTTTCGTGCACCAGTTTGTCCAGCGCTAGCGAGCTTAGTTTTTTTTCACTGCCGGACACGGTCAGCCTTCCCCGGGTTCGCCGTGGTGGCGGCCGCGATGCGCATGCGATACTGCGCTTAGGGCTCCTGCGAAGGCAAAAAACATGCCGCCCCACAGGATGAATAGCCACAAAAATGGCGAGCGCTCTACAAAAAACCACGCTGGCAGCGATAAGCCTATAGACCAGTAGCCAACCACTAGGTATGCAGGGTTTCCGCTACGCACGCCTATGTGGTTTGCAAGTACGCCCCACAGTGCAGTGGCTACGGGTAGACCAAGCCAAGGCCTGGCGGCCAGTAATGCTACCCCCACGGATGCGATAGCCAGAAACGATAGCGGAAAAACTATGTGTGCGGATTGGCCTCCGTAGAAAGCTTTAGCGACCGCCGAAAGCCCGCCGCCTAAGGCTCTGGTTCGCCGTGTCATGATGGCGGCTTTCATCGAGCCGCCAAGCACGAAGAACAGCGCAAGCACCGCCCACAGTCCGGCTTTCCACACCGCAGGAATGGCTGCAAACGAACCGTACTGCACCGATAGAATATGGGCTGGCAGGGCAAATGCGCTTACCGAAACGGCCGCCATAAGCGAAAACAGCGTCCAGCCGGGTGGCGCGGCTATCTCGCGCAAAAGCGGATCGTTTCTGCGCACGGATTTCTTAAGGGCTTCGATGTCGTCGGATAATTGCTGAAGGCTCGTGTCATCCATGGTTCTCTCCTAAAACTAGTTTATGGCATAAACTAGGTGCTGTCAAGCTGCAGGTAGCAAACCGGCTTAGTGCCCCGAAGCTTATGGGGAATTATGGACATTCTGTTGTCTTGTAAATAATTAGAGTCATGTGCGTTGCGGCTTGTCCAGCAGGTTTCTTATCGTTATTTTGTTATATATGAAGTACTCTATGCTCTTGGCGATGCTTGTACTGCTTGCCAACCCGTTTTCTTGCACGGCTGATGACGGAGATACAGAAAGGAAAGCCCCTATGATCACTGATATTTCGAGCGAAAAGGTACAAACCCTGGTGCTTGGCGGGGGCTGTTTCTGGTGCCTGGAAGCTGCATACGAAATAGTTCCGGGTGTGCTCGATGTGGTATCCGGCTATGCAAGCGGCAGTAGCAAAAATCCTAGCTACGAGCAGGTATGCTCCGGCCTTACCGGGCACGCCGAGGTGGTTCGCATCAGCTACGATCCGGGCACGGTAAGCATCCAGGAGCTGTTTGCCTTGTTTTTCCGTATCCACGACCCGACCACGGAGGACCGCCAGGGCGCGGATGTCGGCCCGCAGTATAGGTCCATCATCCTGTACGCCAACGAACAGCAAAAACAGGCAGCACTTACTGCCATAGCCAGTGCGTCCAAAGAATTTCGTAAACCTATTGTAACGGATATAGACCAGCTTACAGTATTTTGGCCGGCCGAAGACGAGCACCAGGATTTCTTCCGCAAGAACCCGAGTTATGGCTACTGCCGCATCGTGGTCGCACCAAAAGTGGACAAGGCAAAAGCCTTCCTACAGGAGGAGCGATAGCCCCAGGGGCGCCATCTGGGTCCATTCCAGGGGCCACTACGGGTATAGGTGCTGCGCCTACCGTTACCCGCTTTTTTCTGCTCGCTAGTCCTTAAACAGCTTGTCTATGCGGTGCTTGTACAGTTCCGCTATGGTATGCCGTTTCATTTCCTGCTTGGCCGACAATTCCCTGCCGGTTTCAAAAGGCTGAGCCAAGAGGTCAAAGCGGAATACGCGCTCGAATATCTTAAAGCCGGTCTTGGTGTTCACCGCCTGGGCTATTTCATACTCGATAAGCTCGTGCACCGCCGGCTGTGTGACCAGGCTTTCGTAGTCCACGATGGGCACGCCGTTTTCTTTTGCCCAGTTCATCACCGCATCCTGGTCCGGCACTATGAGGGCTGCCAAAAAGCGCTGGTCCTGGCCAAGCACGATGGACTGCTTGATGTACTGGCTGTCGTTTAGGCGCTGCTCGATGGGCACCGGCTCTACGTTTTCGCCGCCGCGGAGCACTATGGTGTCTTTTGCCCGCCCGGTAAGCTTTAGGTAGCCATTCACGGTAAGCATGCCTATGTCGCCGGTATCCAGCCAGCCGTCGCCCTTCATGACCTTTGCGGTCAGCTCTGGCTTTTTGTAGTAGCCCATCATGATTTGAGGGCCGCGTGCCCACACCAGGCCTTTTTTGCCGGTGCCAAGATCCTTGCCTTGTTCGTCCACAATTTTGATTTCTGTGCCACGCAGGGCAGGGCCGACGGTACTCATAACCGGTTTACGTTGCGGCCGCAGTGCAAGTACCGGAGCCGTTTCGGTAAGCCCGTAGCCTTCCAATAGCCGCACGCCTATGGTGTCGAAGAATACATCGACGCTTGCAGGCATAGCACCGCCTCCGGAAATGCCTGCGCGGAAGCGTCCGCCCAGCTTTTTCTTTATGGTGCGGAAGACCAACAGCTCGCCTAAGCCACGGGCCGGGGCAATGAGGATGAGCGGTATGATGGGCACCAGTATGTCGAACAGGCGGGACCGGTAGCCAAAGTTGGGTACTCGGCCCAACAGCATGTTGCGCAGAACGGCCCATGACTCGCCAACAGCGACAAATGCAGAGAATATGGCTTTTTTTACAGCGCTGGCCTGCCGTATGTTCCGGTACACGCCGTCTTTTACCGATTCCCAAATCCTGGGCACCGATGCCATCCAGTGCGGCCGTATGGACTGGAAGTCCGCAAGCATGATGGAGCCAACCGGCTTGGAGTAGGCTATGGCCGCACCTACGCCGATAATCGCGTACTGAACCAGGCGCTCGAAGGAATGCCACACGGGCAGCACGGACAGCCATATCTCGTCCGGGCAAATATCGATGACCTCGGGCAGGGTTTTGCACTGGTGCAGGAAGTTGCCGTGGGACAGCATGACGCCTTTTGGCTCGCCGGTCGTGCCGGAGGTATAGATGATGGTA
>JAKQNL010000452.1 GCA_029565815.1 Spirochaetota bacterium
GGTCGGCCAGTTTGACCTGCTCGAGCTTGATGCCCAGATCCTCGAAAATGGCCTTGCCACCGGTCATGATGGCGATGTCTTCGAGCATGGCCTTGCGGCGATCGCCGAAGCCAGGTGCTTTTACCGCGCACACGTTGAGCACGCCGCGCAGGTGGTTCACTACCAGGGTTGCCAGCGCCTCGCCGTCCACATCCTCGGCTATGATCACCAGGGGCTTGCCGGTCTGGGCAATCTTCTCGAGGATGGGCAACATGTCCTTCATGGAGGAGATTTTCTTGTCGTGGATCAGTATGTACGGGTTCTCGAACACGCTGGTCATGGTGTCGCGGTTGGTCACGAAGTAGGGGACAGGTAGCCGCGGTCAAACTGCATGCCTTCCACGAAGTCTATGGTGGTGTCCATGGTCTTGGACTCTTCCACGGTAATGACGCCGTCTTTGCCCACTTTTTCCATGGCGTCGGCTATCTGGCCGCCAATTTCCATGTCGTTGTTTGCGGACACGCTTGCCACGTGGGCAATCTCGTCCTTTTCCTTAATGTCTTTGGCGTTCTTCTGGATCTCCTCGATGGCCAGGGCAACGGCCTTGTCCATGCCGCGCTTGATGCCCATGGGGTCGATGCCGGCTGCCACGGCCTTAAGGCCTTCTTTGACCATGCTGTATGCAAGCACGGTTGCGGTGGTGGTACCGTCGCCGGCTATGTCGTTGGTCTTGGTTGCCACTTCTTTAAGAAGCTGGGCGCCCATGTTCTCGTACGCGTCTTCCAGCTCAATTTCCTTGGCTACGGACACGCCGTCCTTGGTGACTGTCGGAGCGCCGAACTTTTTGTCCAGAAGTACGTTGCGGCCTTTGGGCCCTAGGGTTACTTTGACAGCGCGGGAAATCTGCTCGACACCGGACAGGAGCCTCCTGCGGGCATCCTCGCTAAACAACAATTGCTTTGCCATACCTGTTATCTCCCTTTCCTTGTGGGTGTGCCGTTTGCGCCATACCACGCCCTGCCAGCCTGTACGGCTAGGATGGGGCATGGACGCCGAAAACGCTTGGCGTACTACGGTTTGGCGGGCAGAAACAGCCCGCGGACAGAAAAGTACTGAAAAAGGCCTGTAGTCGGCAAGGGGTCATTGCGGGCTTTTGACAGCTGTTTCCGGTTTTATGGGTCAAAACCGAGCACTTTTGACTGCGGGGTCTGTCCGCTTATTCGCTTTTTGCATATACTTGAAGCAATGAACTTCGATATAGATATCCTGTACCAGGACGAAGCGCTGCTAGCGATAAACAAGCCGGCAGGGCTTTTATCCGCACCAGACCGCTATGACGCAGAAGCGCCGGTTGCAGCCCGCGAGCTGGAAGGCCGTTTTGGCCGCCTGTGGCCCGTGCACCGGCTCGATCTGGACACCTCGGGTTGCCTCTTGTTTGCCAGGAACGAGGACGCGCACCGCTCCCTGTCCATGGCTTTTGAGGAAGGCCAGGTGAACAAGGTGTACCATGCCGTTGTGCGCGGCCGGCCAGCCTGGGAGCATACCGTGTGCGAGTTGTCCCTGACCCCGGACGGCGACCGCAAGCACCGAACCATCATCGACGGAGCCGGTAAGCCTTCGT
>JAKQNL010000380.1 GCA_029565815.1 Spirochaetota bacterium
GGCTTTTGGAGCAGGGCGAGCGCCCTGCGAGCCTCGGCGCGCTGCCGGCCTGTGGTCTTCGCCTGCAGTCGGTCCGTTACCGCGACGAGGATTACCGCGGCGATCCGGTCCCCCTGTGCTCGACCCTTTTGCCGTTCCGCCATAACCATGCTTGAGCGTAGCGCGCGGCTGTTTTGCAGGACTACGCTCCTGATGCTGTGCGTCGGTTTTTTTAGCGACAAGGGCTATAAACGAAGGTGGCACCGGGCTTTCGAAACTCTGTAGGCTGCCGTCGGGCATACGAAGTTCCAGAAGGCTTGCATGGAGGCACAACCTGCCTAGTGGATTCTGAGTGGAACCGTAGCGTTCATCGCCGGCAATCGGGCATCCTATGTGCGCTAGCTGCACGCGGATTTGGTGCTTGCGTCCGGTTTCCAGTTCCAGCTGTACAAGCGAGAAGCGCGAGCCTTTCTGCAATACTTGGTATCGGGTTATCGCTACCAGAGCGTGGCGGTCGCCCTTGGAGCTTACAGACATTCTGCCCGGTGAAATTTCGGACAGCCAGTCTTCAAGCACGCCGCTGTCGTCGTTTGGGCAGGCTTCGGTAACTGCAACGTAGCGCCTGGTTTGTACCGTTTCGTTCCACGAACCCATGAGCTCGATTTTTACCCTTGCATTCCGTGCAAACACCACGATGCCCGAGGTATCGCGGTCCAGTCTGTGCACCACCGCTGCACGGCCTTTTGGATTTCGTCTTTGCACCTGGTAGGTGGCCTGGTCAAGCAGGCTGTGGGATTTGGATCCGTCCGGGGCGATAACGGGAAGGCCGGCCGGTTTGTCTGCGACAAGGATACGGTCATCCTCGTAGATGAACTGTGCACGTTCTATTCTCATTCGGAGTGGACCCTGCCCTTGCCGGAATTCTTTGCCCTATACAGGGCACGGTCTGCGCGCGCATACAGGTCCTGGAACGATTCATTCTCCGCGCTTGCACAGGCTATGCCTGCGCTAATGGAAATGGGAACGTTCCGTCCGGCTATGCTAATGCCGCTAAGCCGCAATGATTCAAGCACGCGGCCTGCGCTGGTGCCCGCTTCGTGTATTTTTGTTTCCGGCATGATGAGCGCGAACTCGTCGCCGCCTATGCGGGCGGCCAGGTCCGCGGACCGGCACTCGGCCACCAGTGCTTCTCCGACACGCCGTATAGCTGCATCGCCCGCCGGATGGCCAAACTCGTCGTTGAGTCGTTTTAGATCGTCCATGTCGAAGAGCACCAGCGACAGGTCGCTTTCGTAGCGCTGGATCCGCGCGATTTCCCTCGTGCCGGCTTCTTCGAAATTGCGCCGGTTGGAAAGCCCCGTAAGGCTGTCATGCATGGCTAGGCGCTGGTAGCGTTCGTTTGCTTGCGACAGTTCGATGTTCGCTTTGGCCAGCTCGCGTATGGCTGCTTCCAGCATGGAGGTGCGTTCACTGACGGTCTGTTCAAGCATGCGGGTGTTCTGTTCTGCAAGCTCCCGCGCCTCCACGAGGCTTGTAAGCTCCCTGGAAGTTCCCCAAATCCGACATACGCTTCCGCCGGGCGTTAGTATGGGGATGAGTACCGTGCGGAACATGCGCGTGTGTCCGTCTATCTCCACACGTTGGTCGAATTCGACGTTTGACTTTTTGAGCATACATTCACGGTAGCCTGCGGTCGCATCGGAAAAACTGTCGCCAAGCAGCGTGCTGAACAAAGCCCCCGGAGCTGCCTGCGGCAGTGTTGCCAGCTGTGCCGGATTGCAGGCTATGATGCGGAAATCGTCCGGATCCACAGGCTCGCATACCCAAAACGGGTCGGAGGATGTTTCCCAGAGTTCGGTAAAAAAAACTTCCCGCTCTTTATCGTGTTCCATGCTTGGCCATCGAATAAGTTTACGGTTATTGAACGCCGGGCGCAAGGCTGTCCCGGTAGGACAATACTTCTGCCTCTAGCCATGATTTGTATGCAAGCAGTTCCGCAAGGAGCGGTTTGTCTTCTGCCGGCGTGTCTTCCCTCAGCATGAGCGTGTCTACGATTTTTTCGTACGCTGCCAGATCGGTAGCGCCCTGAATACGCGGGCACAGTATGCGCGCGGCGCAGAATGATCGCCAGCGGGTAAGCTCCGCGGCGCTGAGCGTTTGGGGCCAGTTGCGGGCGAACATACGCCGGACCATCTGCGGCAAGCGGCTGTCCAGAAAGCGCTGGGCGTATGCCTGCTGGCGGGCTTCCCGAGCTCCCATCGCGTCGATGCACTCGTGAATGGCTGCCATCGCGTCCCTGTCCTCGTCTTTGAAAAAACCGCCTGCGTAGATGCGGTAGTCCGGGTCACTTTCCTCCGGAGGCGGGTTTGGCCAGGAGAACGCGCTGGCTAGTTTCTGGATGAGCTGAGGGCTGTCCGCCAGGCGGGCTGCTTTTGCTTTCGCGCTTTTTGTATCCAGGTCTAAGCGCTCGGCGGCTTTTGCATCCAGGATGGAAAGCGGTGCAAGGTAGGGACAGCGGCCCAAGCGCACGGTAACCAAAGGAAGACGCTCGCCGGGTTCCAAACGGTTGCCTGGAGAAAACACCCGCCGCCGCAGCTCGTCCACATCCAGGTCCAGAACGCTGTCTATGTCGTAGCGCAGGTCAACCGCCAAAAGGCCGTCCCGCTTGCCGGGAACCATGCCGACAGGGGCCAGGATGGTTGTGCAGCCCTGGGGCCGGGTATAGCTTGCGGCGGTATGCACAAGCGGCGCGTGTGCGGACAGATCCAAGAGCGGACGCAGCGATTCTCGGGTTCGGTGCCGCCAGTACCAGTCGTATAGCTTTGGCTGGCGTTGCCGTACCATGCGCGCGAGCAGTATGGTTGCCCTTATGTCAAAAGCCGCATCGTGGGCGTTCTCCAGCGGGATGTCGTTTGCGGCTGCCAGGGAGCCAAGCGTAAAATCCGGCTTGCCTTCGGTATTGTCCGGCCAGTTCATGCCGTCCGGCCTAAGATCCCGTGCGGCGCGCATCAGGTCTATCACGTCCCAGCGGCTGTTCCCGTCCGCCCATTCGCGCTCGTATGGATCCAACAGGTTACGGTACAGAAGGTTGCGCACAAACTCGTCGTCAAAGCGTATGGAATTATAACCTGCGACACAGGTAGCGTTTTCAGACATCAGTCCAAGCATGCGGCGCGCAAAATCATATTCGTTTAAGCCTTTTTCCAGGGCAAGCCTGGGGCTGATGCGGTGAACCATGCACGAATAGGGGCTTGGCAGATAGTCCGGGCTTGGCTTGCACAAAAAATTTTCCGTCTCGCCGACGAACTCCAGGTCCTCGGTGGTACGCTGGGCTGCACATTGGGCGATGCGGTCGTGGCGCGGATCGAGGCCGAAGGTTTCTAGGTCGTACCACAGGATGCTTGGGGGCATAGCTTGAGTATAGCCGCATGGAGCTTTTCGTGTGTAGTGCCCCGAAGCTTATGGGCGTTCTGTTGGAAAGGTGAGGATGAATTTTGTAAGGCCATCTTCCCTCCTGTAACAGGCCCAGCCTCCGAGCTGGCCCGCAAGGACGGCGGCCAAGGTTAGTCCCATTCGGTGGTCGCTTTGGCGCGGATACATGGCATCGTTTCTGGTATCCATTTGCAGCTCTGGTACCGGTTCGTCGCCGTCGTCCTGAACCACGAATTCCCATAAGTCGCCCATGCGTTTGAGGGCAATGCCTATGTGCAGGTTTCCGTTCTTTCTTCCATGCTTTATCGCATTGGTGATAGCCTCGTTCGCGGCCAGGCCAAGCGGAACCGCTGTGTCCATGGATACCAGGTCCTGCGGACAATCTAGCTTCAGCACAGGCGGTTGGTATGGGTCCGAAACGGCATCGAGGGCGTGTTTTGCAAGCTGGTTCAGATACTGGTTCATGGAAACGGAAGACAGTTCGGACGTCCGGTACAGCTGCTCGTGGACTATCGATATGGACATGACGCGGCTTTGCAGATCCATGGCGGCTCGCCTGAATGCCGGGTCTTCGGATCTTCTTGCCTGGATGCCGATGAGGCTTTTTATCAGGTTCAGGTTGTTTTTTACGCGGTGGTGAACTTCGCGGAAGAGCGTGTCGCGGTCGCGCAAGGCGGCGCGAAGTTCATCTTCTATAACCTTGCGGGTTTCTCGTTCCACGGTAAGTTTCCGGTAAAAATCCGACAGGTAGCCTACAAAGCCGCCTACCAGTATGCCGGTAAGCTCGGCAAGCAGTTTGGATTGCGGCGCGTAGGACGGGTGACCCAATAGCGCGAAAATCGCAAGGTTAGCAGGCAGGCCGAGCATACCGAACAGGAGGCCTGTTTTCCATCCAAAGGAAGCCGCGGCTACGATTACCGGCAGGACGACGAAAAAATTGGTGGATACGCCAAAGCTTGTATGCAAGGTGGCGGATAACACCAGGTACAGGACTATGCATGAAAAAACGGTCAGGTAGCGGTAGCGCCCAAAGATTCTTTCCTGGAAGCGGACCATCGCGTGGTCAAAGGGCGTAAATGCTCGTTCGGCTGGATGCTGATTCCCGTTACCATGCGCTGTGTTCATAGAACACCCATTCTAAGCGCCTATAAGGCTTACGGGCAAGAGCGCTGAAACCGTAACGTTATGTGTGCTTTGGCTCCGCGCCGGCCGCCGCGCGTATAGGGCAGCCGGCGCGAAGGAATTACCCGTAATCCTACTCTTCGTGCTTGTTCGCTGATTTCTCGCGCTTTTCCTTGCGCTTCTCCAGCAGGGTTTTCTGAGCTTTTTTCTTCGGCTCTTTGGGCTGTTTGCTTTTTTCTCCCATACTCAACCTCCTTGAGCCTGGCCAGCGCCTTTGTATGCCCGATCCGGCTCGCCCGAAAGTATAATCGTTTTATGCATGCCAGGCAAATGTACCTCGTGTTACGAAGCTTTGGGATGGAAGTCTAGCTTTCGTCACAGAGTACCTGGTTTTTGCCAGCGCTCTTTGCCCGGTACATAGCCGAATCCGCTTTTTTAAGGATGGCCTCGGCCATTGCAGCCGAATCGTGGTTTTGCGTTTTTTGCCCGCACAGGCTGGCAACGCCAATACTCACGGTAACGCCAGCGTCTTTGGAGGCTTCTACTGCATACCGAACCCGCTCGCATGCTTCGGCCGCGTTCTGTAAGGTGGTTCCCGGCAGCACAACCACGAATTCCTCTCCGCCGTAGCGCATGAGTATATCGTACGGCCGCAGCGACGAAGCGAGGATGACGGCCAGGGTTTTTAGGGTCCGGTCGCCGGCCACATGGCCCTGGGTGTCATTGAGGCGCTTGAAGTTGTCCGCGTCCATGAGGGCTACGGACATGGACAGGCCCAGCCGCTCGGTCCGCTCCACTTCCTGTATCAGGCGTTCCATGCCGTAGCGCCGGTTGTACAGGCCGGTAAGCTCATCGGTCATGGCCATACGCACCAGCTCGGCCCTTGCCGTTCCCAGCTTAGACCTCAGGCTCGATACCATGGACACTACCAGAGCCATGGTCAGGCCAAGGGCGACAATACTGGCCATCAATATGATAATCCTGCCCCGGCTGATTTCTTGTTCTAGCGTCTCTACCGGAAAGCTTACGGATATGCCTCCGCGCACGTCTCCGAGCTGGTAGCCTTGCTTGGCGTGGCACTCGAGGCAGGATTGCTCGGTCGCAAGGGCGCCCATATAGCGGAATTCCCGGCCTTCCGGCGTCTCGATAGTATCCCAGCGTTCCGCTAGCTGTTTGTCCTCGAACGAGCGCAGGGTTGCTTCCTCGAATGAGTCCGGGGCATTGCCCGGATTCAGGGGCTTTAGGCTGGTTATGCGGAAACGGTATCCTTCGGAGCCTGAAGCAAGCTCGGAAATCTCCCGCGTTATGAGGGCAGGATTTCGTAGGGTCAATATGGATTGGTCCGCAGCCTGTATGTCCGGGTGTTCCAGCCATGGGTTGGATTCCACGCCGTCTGTTTTGTACACGTACACGCCGCCGTAGGAAGCGGCCCAGCGCCTGGTTAGCACGATCTGTCGGAACAGAGCCCGGCCGCGCTCTACCACATTCTCTTTGACCAGCTGGGTGTTTCTTGCGTTTACCCCGATGGAAATGCCCACGAACAGGGCAAGCATGGTAAGGCCAATGGAAGCCATGAACATGCCAAAAGCCTTGTTTTCATCGAGCCGTTTAGGCGTCGTGTTGCTCATTGTTCCATCCTTACAGCGGCAAGCCAAATGCTTTGTCCGGCAAAAAGGTAATGGTTGCCGCTCTTTCGCACAAGTGTATATGCATGCATCTTGTCGCGTTGCACAGCCACGGGGCTTTTTGCTACAGTGTACAGGTCGCCCCCACCGGCGCGGAGGATTCCATGAACGCCATCGAGCTAGCCAAAGCCTACGATCCCAAGGACTTCGAAGACCGCGTGTATGCGGCCTGGAAGTCGGAGGGGCATTTCAAACCTGCAGCGCCCAACGGCAAAAAGCCCTTTGTGGTGGTTATCCCTCCGCCCAACGTAACCGGCGTTCTCCATGTCGGCCACGGCCTGAACAACTCGCTCCAGGACATTCTGGTTCGCTACCACCGCATGAGCGGCAGGCCGACGCTGTGGGTTCCCGGCACGGACCATGCAGGCATCGCTACCCAGCATGTGGTTGAGAAAAAGCTGCGCGAAAAAGGCTTGCGCCGCCGGGACATGGGCCGCGAAGCGTTCATCGCCGAAACCTGGAAGGTTAAGGACGAGCACCATGCAATCATCACGCGCCAGCTGGAAAAAATAGGCGCGTCCTGCGACTGGAGCCGGGAGCGTTTTACCCTGGACGAAGGCCTGTCCAAGGCAGTGCGCGAGGTGTTTGTGCGCCTCTTCGACAAGGGACTCATCTACCGAGGCAAGTACCTGGTTAACTGGTGTTGTTCCTGCGGTACCGCCCTGGCCGACGACGAGGTGGAGCACGAAGACAAGCAGGGTGCCATGTACCGCATCCGCTATCCCTACGCCGACGGTTCGGGCTTTATCGAAATAGCTACCACGCGGCCGGAAACGCTCTTAGGCGATGCGGCTGTTGCGTTTAATCCATCCGATGATCGCTACAAGCACCTGGCCGGCAAGCTTCTGTCCCTGCCGCTGTGCGACAGGCAGATTCCGCTTATCGCGGACAGCTACGTGGACAGCCAGTTCGGCACCGGTCTTGTAAAAATCACCCCGGCCCACGACCCGAATGACTTTGAGGTGGGTAAGCGCCATGAACTGCCGCAGATCAACATACTCAATCCCGATGGCACCCTAAACGATGAAGTTCCACAGCGCTACCGCGGCATGAAGGTAAAAGATGCGCGCGCCGCGGTGCTGGACGACCTGAAGGCGCTTGGCCTCTATATAGAAGAAAAGCCCGTGCAGCACGCGGTCGGGCACTGCTACCGCTGTCACACGGTGGTGGAGCCATACCTGTCCGAGCAGTGGTTCGTGAAAATGAAGCCGCTTGCAGACAAAGCGCTTAAGGCATGGAAAGACGGAGATGTAAAATTCTATCCACAGCGCTGGGAAAACACCTACGAGCACTGGCTGAACGGCATACGCGACTGGTGCATAAGCCGCCAGCTGTGGTGGGGCCACCGCATTCCCGTGTGGTACTGCGACCACTGCGGCTGGTACGGCGCGTCGCAGGACGAGCCTACCATCTGCCCGAAGTGCAAATCCACCGAGCTGCGCCAGGACGAGGACGTGCTGGATACCTGGTTCAGTTCCTGGATATGGCCGTTCAGCGTCATGGGCTGGCCAAACGACACGGCGGACCTGAAAAAGTTCTATCCGACAAGCGCCCTCGTTACCGGTTACGACATCATCTTCTTCTGGGTTGCCAGGATGATCATGGCCGGCATGGAGTTCATGGGCCAGTCACCGTTCCGCGATGTTTATATAACAACCTTGGTGCGCGACAAACAGGGCCGCAAGATGAGTAAGAGCCTGGGCAACGGCATCGACCCCCTGGAAATCGTGGACGAGTTCGGTGCCG
>JAKQNL010000386.1 GCA_029565815.1 Spirochaetota bacterium
CTGGAAAAGGGCCACTTCCCCCGTTTTACGGTAGAGGCCGAGAATTTCGAAAGCATCCACAACCACTCGGCGTACGCATACGTCGAATACGACAAAAGCCGTAACGGGACGGCGGAGGAAGGAGCGGCGCATGGCGTTCAATAAGGTAAGCAAGGTGGACGACCGGGTGTTTATCCGTAACGTCATCGTGTCCGTATACGACAAAACCGGCCTGGATGATTTTATCGTGGACCTGTTGCGGCTGTGCCCGGGGGTTCGCTTCTATTCCACCGGCGGTTCCTACGACAGGCTTGCTGCGCTGTTGATGGACCGGTCTGGGGCTCACCTGGTGCGCATGAGCGATTACACCGGCCAACCGGAGATGAAAGGCGGCCTGGTAAAAACCCTGGACTGGAAAATTTACCTGGGCCTTCTGGCAGAGCCATACGATGCGGACCACGAGGCGGACTTGGAGCGCAACGACGCGCTTGCCTTCGACATGGTGGTTGGCAACCTGTATCCCTTTGCAAAGGCTGCTGCCGAATCATCCAGCTTCGAGTCTGCCCGACAGCACATCGACATAGGCGGGCCGAGCATGCTGAGAGCCGCGGCCAAGAACTTTTTGCGCGTAGCGCCGGTATGCGGCCCGGACCTGTACCCAAGCGTGGTTACGGCTCTGGAAAAGGGCAGGGGAGCTTTGGGCTTTGCAGACCGGGCGAATTTGGCCGCCCAGGTGTTTGCACGCCAGTCGGTTTATGATGCAGCGGTCGCTCAGTATCTACAGGCGCAGGCTCCATCGCTCTTGCCCCAGAACTACAGCTAGGGTATTCTGCCCTTATGGAAGCCAAAAAACCAGCCGCCCAGTACAAGGATTTTGCGCCGGACGTGTTTCCGGTCAGCATGGACATCGTGTTCCGCGACGAAGCGGGCAGGGCTACTACGCTCAGCTACCGAAAGGTGGAGTGGACGGTAGACGGCCAGAAGCGCGGCCTGCGTTATGGCGAGAACCCAGACCAGAGCGCTGCGCTCTATGCTCCTGTTGGCGGCAACCTGTCCATAGCGGATGCCGACCTGGTGCTTCCCTCCGGAGATTTGGTAACCACAGCCGAGCTTTTGCAGTTCGGTAAGCACCCGGGTAAAACTAACCTGACCGATGTAGACAGCGCCCTGTCCATACTGCGCTACCTGGACGAACAGCCGGCATGCGCCATCATGAAGCACAATAACCCTTCCGGCGTCGCCAGGGCAGACAGCATAGAAGAAGCATACCATCAGGCATACATGGCCGACCGCGTGGCTGCCTTTGGCGGGGCCGTGGTGCTGAATCGCCAACTGAACCGTGAACTGGCCCTTGCCATAGCCGATTCCTACTGCGAGGTGGTTGCAGCTCCAGACTACGGCCCGGGGGCCCTGGACGTCTTTGCCGCCAAGAAGAATCTGCGGGTTATGCGGCTACCGGGTATGGAAAAACTTGGCCGCTACGCGCCTGCCCGCAACCTGGACTTCAAAACCCTCCTGGACGGCGGCTGCATCGTGCAGGCATCGTTCGCTTCGGCTATACGGAAGGCCGAAGACCTCCTGCCGGCGGAAACGGAACACAAAGGCCAAAAGTACAGCGTCAGGCGCGAGCCCAGTGCGCGCGAGATCCAGGACATGCTCTTTGGTTGGGCGGTCGAGTCCGCAGTCACCTCCAACTCGGTCATCTATGTGAAGAACGGCGTTACGCTTGGCATAGGCGCAGGCGAGCAAGACCGCGTGGGCGTTGCCATACTGGCCCGGGACAAGGCATACCGCAAGCTTGAAGACAGACTGTGCTGGCAACGGCACGGCCTTGCATGGAACGAGTGTACGGACCAGGCCGCAATGGACGCCATCGCGTCCGAGGTGAAAGAACGCAAGGCAGATCTTCCCGGATCGGTCATGGTGTCGGACGCATTTTTTCCCTTCCGCGACGGCATCGAAGTGGGCCTTAAACAAGGCGTGTCGGCTGTGGTGCAACCAGGCGGGGCCATGAGGGACCGCGACAGCATCGATGCATGCAACGAGTACGGCGCGGCCATGAAGTTCACCTACCAGCGTTCGTTCCGCCACTAAGCGGACAAATGCTTAGCTTTCCCCCATTTCTGAATAGACAGCCAGGCTTCCTCTTTATATATTAATGACTAGGTGCGGGCTGTATCCGTACTATTGACCCGCGGCGCGGACGAGCAAGGTGCCGGCTTTCGCCGTATGGGAAAGGTAGCCGTGGGACGCAAGGAGGATTGTATGGGTGATTATTATCCGGCAGACAGGACCGAAGTGCAAAAACAGGGCGTTAAAGGCGTCATGTACACAGGCGGCGGCCTGGCTCTCATGCTGTTTAACTCGCTCTTGTCGGTTCCGGTACTCGGCCAGATCCTAGGCGGAGGCCTTGTGCTGCTTGGCATACTCGGTGTTCTCGGCCGCAGTAAAAACGACAAGGTAACGGGCACGGTGCTCATGGGCGCAGGCGTTTTGGGCCTTGCATCCTTCATTTTTAAGGGCCTTACCGGCTTTCTCCTTGGAGCTGGCGGTTTTGCTCTTGTCGTGGTAGGCGCTATCAGTATTTTCAAGTTCATTAAAGGTGTTAAATCCAGGGCCTGACAGGCTCCATCCTGGCAGCCCTATGCTGTATCACCTGGAAACCTACGGCTGTCAGATGAACAAGGCCGAGTCGGCCGCCCTGGAAAACCAGC
>JAKQNL010000425.1 GCA_029565815.1 Spirochaetota bacterium
TCAGTTCGGCCAGCAATAGCCGCGGTCGAGCCTCGCCTGATGCTGTGCCTGCGTCGGAAAGCGCACTAAAATGCTCTTCCGGATAGGCTTTTATCTTTTTTCGGTTTGCGGTTGCAGTGTGCAAGTCCATCCATGCGCCCAGATCTTGTGGCCCGCCTTCACGCACCTGTACCCCGTGTCTGGCGGATAGGCGCACGTTGTATCGGGTTTTTGGCTTCATGGATGCCATAAGCTCTTCATCGTCCCGATTCAGGTTTACGATCATGGTATCGGGCGGAAGCACATCGCTTGGAGCCTTACGAAGTCCCGTGCTGCGTACACCCCAATTCATGCGCAGCTCCCTAAGCCGTGGTTCCGGCGGCCCGAGCCACAGGCCATTCTCATCACAGAATGCTGCATCTTCTGCATACGGCGACAACCAGGGCAAGTCGTATCGGATGAACACGCATGAAGGATCCAGCTGGGCTTGTAGCGCTTCGGACAAGGCGGCCAGATACGGGCCTCGGGCATCCGGCTCCGGCAGTATTTCTGGACCGAATGGGGCATATGCAACAGAAATATCGCTTCCCGCCGAACGGGTAAGCACCAGAATGTCGCCTGCCGGATTCCCGTCTGCCTCAATATCGAATGCAAGGGCCATCCATCCGAGCTTGGATTTCATGTCGCCCCAGAACGATGTTTGCCAAACCAGCGCGGTCGGCATGAGCTCTAACAGGCTTTTCTTCCGTACAATCAGGTTCACGTCACCTCCGTGCCGGGGCCTAGCGGCCGCAGCACTGTTTATATTTCTTACCGGATCCGCACGGGCACGGGTCGTTACGGCCTACTTTTGGACCTTCCCGCACCACGGTTTCCGTTTTTATCGCGCCGCTTTGGTACACCCAGCGGCCGTTTTCCTTAATAAAGCTGGCTGTTTCGTGATGCTCCTCTTTGAGCCCGTCCATCACGTATGTGGCTATGAATTCAACCACGCCTTCGGTATCGGCCGGCCCGCCTTTTTCCGTTTTCAGTATCTGTAGGCCTTTCCAGTCGGCGTTCTGGCTCCAGCGGCGCGTGGCCTCTTCGTCTATGCTGTCGTCGCGGACACAGCTTTTCATTATCCAGGCTATTTCGCCTTTCACGTATGCCGAATAGCGGCTGCGCATAAGGGCTTCGGCGCTTTGTGCGTCGGCGCTTCCTTTGATGATGGGCTGGCAGCAGACGCTGAAGTCTCTGCCTAGGCCGCATGGGCACGGATCGTTCATGGAATGCTCCTCGGGTTTTGGTACCACAGTTTAGCACAAATGTCCACTCTGGTCGCGGCCACTCAAGGCCTATGCCAAATGTGCATCCAGGAGGCGCTCCAAAATACCAAGGGGTATGGAAGCGTTTATATGCGCAGCTAAACGGATAGCGGTGCATGGTGAAACCATGCATGGTCTGCTATCTTTTGCCCCGTGCTCTTTCTAGTGCTGATGCGTTTGCACAATAAAAAAGCCCCGGTCCTGCCGGGGCTTTTTGGTCGCGGTGAATTAATTATTCCTTCACTTTAGCCTTGAGGACGGTTTCCTTAAAAGCCTTGCCGAAGGTGAAACGGGGAACCTTCGTGGCTTTCTTTGCGGCGATTTTGATGGATTCGCCGGTAAGCGGGTTGCGGCCCATGCGAGCTTTGGTAGCCGGCTTTACTTTCACGAACACTTTGCCCATGTTGCCCATGGGAACGCGGTTGCCCTGCATGACACCGGCTTCTACCAGCTCGAACACGCTGTCCAGAACCTCGCGGGCGTCCTTGCGGCTCATGCCGCGGGAGTCGGCCAGGTATGCAGACATGGTGGTAAGGGTAAACTTAGCGGGCAGCTCCGGTTTTTTGGCGGGAGCTTTTGCCTCTGCCTTTACGGGGGCTTTCTTTGCGGAGGCCTTGGCGGCTGTCTTGGCTGCGGGTTTTTTTGCCGCTGTTTTTGCGGCCGGCTTCTTAGCCGTAGTTGTCGTTTTTGCAGGCATGCTTGTACGCTCCTGATAACAGATGTGGAGCGTTCCCGCGGCGGCCCCATTGCGGTCCGTTCGCTCAATGAATGGGCGCTCCTAGGCACGATGATAATGCAGGTTTTACAAAAAACACAAGTGCAGAAATGATAAATGCTGAAAAAAGTGCTTGTTTTATGGGAATAATCGCGTTTTTCCTTCAAAGCCCGAGCGGCGCTAGGAACCTATCAGTGTATCCATGCTTTGGCTTTGACGAGTATTGCCTTGCATCTTTGTAAGGAGGAGCACTATCAGCACAAGACCTGTAAGGCTTGTCAGCGCGGAAGACAGTATACCCATTCGGTATGCGAAAACCGAATCACCGCCGGCCGCAAGTATCCCGTCGATAATGGGTCCGGTTACCAGCGTGGCCGAAGTGCCCCAGCTCAGCATGAATGTTGCGTTGTATGCCGCAAAATAGCGCCCGCGTTTTTCCGGCGGAATAAGTACCGAAGCAAAAGCATAGGATGATGCTGCCAGAAACCCGTCGGACAAGCCGCGCAAAAGCGACGCAGGATAAATGAGCCACAGCCCCGGGGCAAGCGCATAGAGCGCCAAATACAGCACACCGCAGGCGCCGCCAAGCACCATGAGCTTCTGTATGCCTATTTTCTTTCCGAGTGCGCCTATCCAAAACCCAACCAGTATGAGAGCCAAAGATTCTATGTTCGCGGTAAAACCTATCTGGCTTGCGCTTGCAGCAAAGCCGTCTTTCAGGTCCAGAAATTGCCCTTTGATGGCGGCCAAAGAATTGATGCCGGAATTGATAAGCAGCATTGCAACCAAAAAAACCGCGAAAACACGCAGGTTTCCAGCAGTACCAGTGTGCCGAACTGTCGTCGTATTTGAACCAGCGATTGATGATTTTTTTATACCACCTTCGGGCATGAAAAAAAGCGGTATAACAGAAATGACCATCACAGCAGCCGCTACCAGGAAAATGCTTCCTTCCCGGAACCCCCAGCCAGGGTACGTTTTGCCGAGCTTGTCGTACAAGCCACCACCTATCAGCGCTCCGATGATGCGCCCAGCTCCGCCTATGCTGGCTAGCTTTCCCTGGATCGCGTTGCGTTCGGCAGCTTCGTATACATCGGAAATATATGCGCTCCAACCAATGTTGGACATGGACCAGAAAATTTCGATAACGGTAAGGCTCCAGATGATAATCCAGCCGGCTATTCGCAGGTCCGCCTGGCCTGCATGCAGGATGAACATGATCACATGCCCGATGCCGGCAGCCAGTTCTCCCGCGATGATAAAGCTTCGCCTTAGCTGGAAACGGTCGGTAAGCTTGCCCCACACAAAGGTCTGGAACAGTATGTTTCCGAGCATCGGGATTGTCTCGAACAGCGTGGTTTCCGTAACGCTCAGGCCAAGAAAGGATCGTAGATATATGCCCAAGAACGTATAGAAAATGCCCCTTCTGAACATGGCAAGAGCTTGGAAGGTGGACAGCCCAAAGAAGGTGATACGCGGTTTCATGGTAGTGCTCACGGTAGCTATCATGCAGATTCCTGTGGTGTTGGGCAAGTAGCATCCATGCCGTTCGGTCTGTCGACCGTGGGCGGTGTAGGCGCAGCGTGCATCAAGCGTTTAAGAGTTTGCATCGGGCTGGGCGATGGCTTAAAATACAGAATAGGCTTGGGAGGGGAATTTTGTTATCCAAACACGGCATATCGGATACCCATAAACATATTCTCCTTGTGGAAGACGAGGCTATCATAGCCTTAGACGAGATAAACCGTCTTAGAAGTTATGGCTACCAGGCAGAGCACGTGCTGAGCGGCGAACAGGCTGTAGCCGTGATGGCCGAGCGAGGAAGCAGCTTCGGCTTGATACTCATGGACATCGACCTTGGTAGGGGTATGGACGGCCCGGAAGCTGCCAGGCGCATTTTAGAAACGCACGATGTGCCTGTCGTATTCCTGTCCTCGCACACGGAACGGTCTATTGTGGAACGTACCGAAAGTATAACTTCCTATGGCTATGTGGTAAAAAGCTCAGGCATTACCGTCCTCGATGTTTCTATCAAAATGGCCTATAAGCTGCATGCCGCGCGCCGCGACATCGAAGCGGTCAACACGAGCCTTACAGAAGCCCGGGGCCTGGTGAACAGCATCATAGAGCGCATAAGCGACGGTTTTGTCGCTTTCGATCACGATATGAATTACACCTACGTGAACGAAATGGGCGGGAAACTGCTTGGTAGGCTGCCCGCCGACTTGGTCGGGCGCAATTACTGGACTGAGTACCCGGAAGCGCGGGGTACTCCGTTCGCACAGGCGTATAGTAAGGCTCTTGCCACCCAGGAGCCTGTTTTCTTTGAGGATTTCTATGCACCGTGGAACCGCTGGTTTGAAAACCGCGTGTACCCGTCGGAGGGCGGCATTACGGTGTTCTTCTCGGAGATTACCGAGAGAAAGCTAAGGCAGCTGGATATGGAGCACAGCGAACAACGCTTCCGCTCCCTGTGCGAGGAATCGGCTATCGCCTTGTATACGGTAGCTGACGGCCGCTTCCAGTATGTGAACCCGGTCATGGCATGCATGTTCG